>DJDA01000039.1:609-11355 GCA_002430835.1 Brevundimonas sp. UBA5936 | reverse complement strand
GACAGCACCGTCACCGGCACGAAGCGCACCGAGGAGTCGGCGTTCAGCACGAACACCCCGGACTTGTTGCTGCGATAGAGGACGGCGTCGGTCGGCACCACTGTGGCCGGGCGCGTGCCCGCCTCGATGGCGGCGCGGGCGAACATGCCGGGCTTCAGCGCGCTGCCGGGAGCCAGGCTGATGCGCGCCAGGCCCAGGCGGGTCTGGGCGTTGACCTCGGGCGTGACGATGCGGACCGTGCCGGTCGTCGAACCGGCCTGGCTGGAGGTGATGGCCGCGCTCTGTCCGGCCTGGATCAAGGGCAGTTCGGTTTCCGGCACCTGGGCGTCCAGCTCCAGGCGGCCGTCGCGCACCATGCGGAACAGCTCGGCCTCGGCGCTGATGATCTGGCCCTTGGTCACGCTGCGGCTGATGATCAGGCCGCTGACGGGCGCGCGGATGGTGGCCTGCGACAGGCGGGTCTGGGTCTCGGCCAGGGCGGCCTGCGCCGAAGCCAGATTGGCCGCCGAGGCGCGCTGATTGGCCAGGGCCGTGTCCAGCGACGCCTGGCTCAGGAAGCCGCGCGTCTTCAGTTCCTGCGCGCGGGCCAGGGCGGCGTCGTCGCGGGCGACGTTGGCCTCGGCGGTCTGCACGGCCGCCTGCTGCTGGCGCACCTGGGCGCGCAACAGGACGTCGTTCATCTGCACCAGGGGCTGACCCTGGCGGACATAGGAGCCTTCGTCGACATAGAGGATCGTCGCCGTCAGCCCGCCGGTCTCGGCGGCGACCGGCACTTCTTCCCAGGCCGAGACGGTGCCTGAGGCGACCACGGTGCGGGGCAGGGCGACCGAGGTCGCCGTCGTCGCGCTGACGGTCTGGCGCGAGGCCCCGTCCTTCTTGTCCTTTTCATCCCCGTGTCCGCCGCATGCGGCCAGGGTCAGGCTGGTAGCCAGAGCGAGGGCCAGGCTGACGGTCAGCCGGGCCGGAAAGCGTCGAGAGATCGCCACGTGCGGATATCCTGGGAGGTTGAGCGTACAGTCAGACGCGCGCCAACCTTCTGTCCGGCGTCGCGGGCATAGCAACGCTACTTACTCGTTCGTCGATCCGCGCTCAAACGACTCATTCGCAATTACAGAGATGTAATCCAAGCTGCGACCGGCTGCCGCACCGTCGGCTCAGGGGCGTTCTCGTGCGGGCAGGGCGGCGACCTCGGCTTCGGTCAGGGCGCCTGTCATGCGCACGCTGCACGGCATGGTCGAGGGCGAGCCGCCGACCACCAGTCGTGTGTAGTCGCCGCTGCAAAGACTGTTCATCCCGCCCCTGGGCGCGAATCCGATGGCCAGGGTGTTGTCCAGCTCAGGACAAGCGCCCGCGACCTCAAGCCGATAGACGGTCTTGTCCAGGCCGCGCACATAGACATTCCGCTCGTCGTTCGAGACTCGGAAGCTGCGGATATCATTCTGGAAAATGCATGTGCGTGCGGTTGCGGAAGTCGCCACGCCGTCGGCGGACGTCGAGACGGGCGCGCAGGCCGCCAGGGCGCTGGCGGCGGACAGGACGATGGCGGAGACGAGGCGGGCGGACATGGCTTACTCCATGAAGTATCGAGCCCAGGCGGCGGCTCGTCCGGCTTCAGATATCGCCTGGAGATGAACCTTTGCTGTCAACGCCCGACGGCGTCGTCGGTTGCGGTTCATGGCGGCGCGGGTTCAGCCGCCGCACCGCCTCGGCGGGCAGGGGCGAAGGCCGCCCCATGATGGTCGCCGACAGATGCTCGCCCAGCAGGGGAGCGACGCAGAAGCCGCGCGAGCCTAAGCCCGTCAGGACATGAAGCCCGTCCCTCCATGCGCCGCACAGGGGCAAGCGGTCGGGCGTCGTCGCGCGCACGGCGACGCGACGGCCGCGCGTCTCGTCGGACGTTTGACGGACGATCTCGGCGAGGGCGGGCAGGGCGCCGGCCAAGGTCGCCTGGTTGCGGGCGCTGGCCTCGTCGGATGCCTCGGGCGCCTCTACGCCCCGGTCATGGGTGGCGCCGTAGAGCATCCCGTCCCCGGTCGGCGCAACGTAGCCGCCCCAGGCGACGGGCCGAGGCGGCGGCGCCCCCCGGGTCCAGTCGGCTTGTCCCGCCACTGGCGACAACGGCAGATCAGGCGCCAGCCGCGCCGATCCCCAACCCGCCGTCAGCACGAGGGCGTCGGCCTCGATCAGGACCGCGCCGTCGTCGCCCTTCACGCGCCAGCCGCTCGGCGTCGCTTCCAGCTCGCCCGCTCGCCCTGTGATCCGTTCGGCTCCGTCCAGCCACGGCTCCAGTATGGCGCTGGAGCGCACGGCCAGGGCCTGGCCCATCATCAGACCGCCGCGCGTTGTGGGTTCGCCCAGGCGCTCAGAACAGGCGGCGGGGGCCAGCCTCTGCATGGCGCCTTCGGGCCACAGGGGCTGAGCCGCGATCTTGTCGAAGCGCGCGGCGTCGCGCGGCGCCTGCTCCAGTTGCAGCACCTCCTCGGCGACGACGGCGCCGGGCAGGGCGCGGTACAGGCTTCCCGCCCGCTCCAGCGCCTGGGCGTGGAATCCGGCGATGAAGGCGTCGCCTGCATCCAGCCTCGGCGTGACCAGCGAGGCCGGAAAACCTGAAGCGCCCGCGCCCGCCCGCTCGGCCTCGACGACCGTGACGCGCGCGCCCTCGGCGATCAGGGCGCGGACGACGGCGGCGCCCGCGATCCCGGCGCCGATCACGGCGACATGACGAGGGCGTTCCGTCGGCGCCTCGCCCGCCATGCGGGCCTCCAGCCGTTCGCGCTTCCTGCCGTGGCCGGGCTTCTTCTCGACGGTGAAGCCATGCTCGGTCAGGCCGCGCCGCCCGGCCCCGGCGACGGTGAAGGTGGCCAGCCGCGTTCCGGGCGCGGAGCGCGCCGCGACCAGGGCCAGGATTTCAGGCGACCACATGCCGGGGTTCAGCGCGGGCGAGAATCCATCCAGGAACCAGGCGTCGGCCGGGCCCGACCATTGCTCCAACGCCCATTGGGCGTCGCCGACGGCCAGGTCGATCGTCGCCCCCCATTGCGGCAGGTCCAGCCGGTGAAAACCCGGCGTCCCGGCGGGCCAGGCGTCCAGCACTCCGGCGGCCGTCTCGGCCAGCTCGGGCCAGGCGGCCAGGGCGCGCGCGGCTTCGTTGCGCGTCAGAGGGAAGCCTTCGATGGAGAAGACCCGCAGCCGCGCCCCGTCCGCGCGCGTGCGCCGCCACAGGTCCAGCAGGGTCACGATGTTCAGCCCAGTGCCGAAACCCAGCTCGCCGACGGTGAAGGCGGATCGCCCGGACCAGGCATCCGGCAGGCCGCAGCCCTGCAGGAAGACCGCGCGGGTCTCGGCCAGGCCGTCGTCTTTCGAGAAATAGACGTCGCCGAATCGGCCCGAGCGGGGCGAGCCGTCTTCGGCCCACAGCAGTTGAGGCGAGGCGTCGTCGGGGGGCGGTGCGGCGGTCATGGCTGGGGTCTATCGGGCCGCGTCGTCGGGCGAAAGCCGCCCAGCCTGTAAAGCGCGCATGAAAAAGGGGCCGTCCGTGAGGACGACCCCTTTCCGCATCGCGATCCGAAGACCGCGATCCAAGACGTAAGTCTTAGTGAGCGGCAGCCGGAGCAGCCGGAGCAGCGGCCGGAGCGGCAGCGGCGTCGGCAGCCGGGGCAGCGGCGTCGGAAGCCTTGACGGCTTAGCCAGCAGTTTCGCCAACAGCGGCGGGAGGGTCGGTGGCGGCGGCGTCGGCCGTAGCAGCGGCGTCGGCAGCGGTGTCGGCGGCGGCGGTGGCGTCGGCAGCGGCGTCTTCAGCCTTGTCGGTGGCGGCGGGTTGGCAAGCGGCCAGGGCCAGAGCAGCGGCCGAAGCGGCGATCAGAGCGGTGATGCGCATAGGTTTCTTCCTTCAGAAGGTAAAAGCGAGACCATGAACCTCGCTGAGGAAGAGATAACGGCTTCGTGAGGAGGAGCGCAAGCGATTTCTCACGGGTTCGTGAAGACAACTTGAGAGGGGGCGGATTCACGCCCGAAATTCAGGGGTTGTCCGGGGGAACCGGCCGCGACGCCGTCGGGTCCATGGGGTCGGGCGGAGTCGGCTCGTTCGGGTCCGGCGGCAGGATCGGGGGCGTGGGAACCGGGGCGGCGTCCCCCGGCGGCGGCGTCGCCGTACCCGTCGAATCGGGCGCGGGCACAGGACTGACGGGCGGCGCGGATGCGGTCGGGGCGGCGCCGGCCACAGGGGCGGGCGGCTCCGGCGTCCGCTCGTTGCAGGCGGCGGCCAGCGTCAGCATCGCTAGGGCGCCGAGGCGAAAGGCGGAGGATGAAGGACGCACAGGCATGGGACGGCTCCAGGCGTAGGGCCGCGCACGCGGCCGTGATCCTGAGAGAACCGTCGTGAACGCTCCGTGTTCCGAACGTCGCTTGCGGGCGTCAGGCGTCCATCGGCGCGGCGGCCAGGGCTTCTTCCATCTCGGTGAAGGACGGCTGGGCGGTCGAGGGGATGTCGCCGCGGCCGATCTCGACCGAGATCTGGGCCGCATTGCCGTGCAGGTGGGCCACCAGCACGGACTGGATGATCTTGTAGTAGGCGCCTTCCTCCTCGACGATGGCGTTCAGGCGCGAGGCGAACGGCCCGACCAGGCCATAGGCCAGGAAGACGCCCAGGAAGGTGCCGACCAGGGCGCCGCCGATCATGCCGCCCAGCACTTCCGGCGGCTCGGTGATCGAACCCATGGTCTTGATGATGCCCAGCACGGCGGCGACGATGCCCAGGGCGGGCAGGCCGTCGGCCAGGGTCTGCAGCGCGTGGGCCGGGGCCAAGGCCTCGTGGTGGTGCTTCTCCAGCTGCTTCTCCATGGCGTCCTCGATCTGGTGCGGATCCTCGAGGTTCATGGTCATCATCCGCAGGGTGTCGCAGATGAAGTCGGTGGCGAAGTGGTCCTTCAGCACCTTGGGGTATTTCTGGAAGATTGCGCTCTCGGCCGGTTTTTCGATGTGGCTTTCCAGGGCGATCACGCCCTTGGACTTCATCGTCTTGGTCAGCTGGAACAGCAGGCTGAGCAGATCCTTGTAGTCCTGCTTCTTCCACTTCGGCCCGGCGAAGCACTTGCCCAGGCCGCCCAGGGTGGCCTTGATCACCGGCAGGCTGTTGGAAATCAGGAAGGCCGCGATGCCCGCCCCGAAGATGGCCATGAGCTCATAGGGCAGCGAATAGAGGATCGTCGCCATCTTGCCGCCGTGCAGCAGGAAGCTGCCGAACACCATGGCGAACAGCATGACGATGCCGATGATCTGGAACATGAGGCGAGCAGGCGTCCTGGAGCCGAAGGGTCAGGACGCCGTTATCGGCGTTAATGCTTAAGGCCGCGTTTCGCGAATCCCGGTTCGGGACGAAAACCGCAAAGACCCTCTCCCTCCCCTTCATGGGGAGGGTGGTCGCGTAGCGACCGGGTGGGGAGGGCCGGGTGATGCATGGAGCGGCGCGTGAACGGCCAACCGCCCCACCCGACTTCGGCTTCGCCTCAGCCACCCTCCCCATGAAGGGGAGGGAGAATTTTAAAGCCGCGTCGCGCCGCTCAGGATCGCCTCGCGGGCCTTGGGGGTCAGCTTCTGATAGCCGGCCTTGCCGCCGCGCACCCAGACGGGACCGTCGACCTTGTCGGGATCGAAGCCGTCGGCGACCAGGTCGACCTTGCGGTATTTGAACGTCCCGGTGGTGTCGGCCGACTTCAGCATCCGCACGAACACCGGCCGGGCGTAGGTCGGCAACTGCGCGTCGGCCCAGGCGGCGAAGCTCGTCGCGTCGAACTTCTCGTCCAGCACCAGGCCGACCATGCCCGCCTTGCCTTCCTGGCCCGGCACCTCGACGCCGTAGGCGATGACCTCCTGCACGCCCGGCGCTTCGGACAGGCGCTGCTCGACCTCGGCGGTCGAGACGTTCTCGCCCTTCCAGCGGAAGGTGTCGCCCAGACGGTCCATGAAATAGAGGTAGCCCTGACGGTCCTGGCGCATCAGGTCGCCGGTGCGGAACCAGCGGTCGCCCTTCTTGAGCACGTCGGTCAGGATCTTCTTCTCCGACGCCTTCTTGTCGGCATAGCCCGAGAAGTCGTGGCGGATGTCGCTGCCGATCTGGCCGATGGCCTCGCCCGTCTCGCCGCTCATCACCAGGCGGCACAGGCCGTCGGCGCCGCGCACCGGCTCGCCCGTTTCCGGGTCCAGGGCGATCAGGCGGATGTTGATCTGCGACTTCAGGAAGCCCGGCACCCGGCCGATGGCCCCCGCCTTGCCGTCGAAGTTGAACAGGGAGACGTTGCCCTCGGTCGAGCCGTAGAACTCAAGAATGTCCTTGATGCCGAAGCGGCTCTGGAACTCGGGCCAGACGTCGGGGCGCAGGCCGTTGCCGAAGGCCAGCCGCAGCTTGTGGCCCTTCTCGTCCGGGTTCTCGGGGCTGTTGACCAGATAGCGGCACAGCTCGCCGATATAGACGAACATGGTCGCCCCGGTCGCCTTCACGTCGGGCCAGAAATGGGTGGCCGAGAAGCGCCGCCGCGTCACCATCCGCCCGCCGTTCAGCAGCACCGAGCCGACGCCGACCAGCCCGCCGGTCGAGTGATACAGCGGCAGGACGTTGAACAGGGCGTCCTTGGGCGTCGAGGCCGTGGCCCCGGCGAAGGCGCGCATATAGGTCCGCACCCGCGAATGCGGCATCCGCGCCGCCTTGGGCAGGCCGGTGGTGCCCGAGGTGAAGATGTACAGGGCCGTGTCGCGATTGGTCATGCCCTGACGCAGCGAACGGTCGGGCCGCACGGACGATGCGCTGCGCACGGCGTTGTCCAGGTCGCGGCGCGCGTTGGTCTCGTTCTCTTCGCCCAGGCCGTGGACCCAGATCATCAGATTGCGGTCGACCAGGCCGCGCGCGTCCTCGACCGCCTGCCAGCAGTCCTCGTCCGTCACCACGTTGAAGGCGGTTGAGATGGTCAGGCAGTGGGCCAGGGCCGCGCCGGTCAGATTGTTGTTGATCAGGGCGGTGGCCACCCCGACCTTGGAGAAGCCGAACCAGGCGGCCACGTATTCCACGCGGTTGTGCATCACCAGGGCGATGACGTCGCTGCGCTTCAGATTGCGGCTCTTGGCCCAGTTGGCGTAGCGGTTCGCCAGGGCCTCGAACTCGCGATAGGTCAGCTTGCGGGTTTCGTCCTCGACCGCGATGTTGGGGCCGAACTTGTCGACCGCCTCCTCGATGTCGTCACAGGCCAGGACGTCGCTGTCGAGCGTGATGGGCTTGATGCGCTTCAGAAGCCTGAACAGCCCGCCAGCGAACTTGATGTCGCGCCGGATGTTTGCCGCCAGTCCCATGGGTGCGCCGCCTCTTCCCGATTGCCTTTGTCATGGTTGATGAACGGCGCGGGGCGGCGGGTCAACCGGCGGCGGGGACGCAGACGGGGCCATTCGACAAAAAGGCAAGCTTTCGCGTCCTTTTCAATGACGTAAGGTCAAGTCGAAAGCCGACGCAGGGTCAAGCTGATCCGGCAATGAGCGACGGTTTCACGCTGGATCGTCTGCAGATGCAACCAGGCCCGCGCCCTCACGACTGATGAAGCCGCCGCCGCATCTCATCGCGCGGCGGGCGTCACGCGCCAGACCGCGTCGCCCACGTCGTCGGCGACCAGCAGGGCGCCGCGTCCATCGACCGCCACGCCGACCGGCCGCCCCATGGCCTCGCCCCTTGCGTTGCGGAAGCCGGTCAGCACGTCCTGCGGCGGTCCGTCCGGGCGACCCTCGCGGAAGGGCACGAAGATGACCTTGTAGCCGGACGGCGGGTTGCGGTTCCACGAGCCGTGCTGGCCGATGATCGCGCCGTTGCGCCACTGCGGCAGCAGCGTTCCGGCATAGAAGGTCAGACCCAGCGAGGCCGTATGCGACCCCAGGGCGTAGTCGGGCCTGATCGCCCTGGCGACCATGTCGGGCCGGGCGGGCTGCACCCGCTCGTCGACATTCTGGCCGTAATAGCTCCACGGCCAGCCGTAGAAGCCGCCGGGCGTGACCGAGGTCATGTAGTCGGGGACCAGATCGTCGCCCAGGGCGTCGCGCTCATTGACCGAGGTCCACAAACGCCCGTCCTGCGGATTCCAGGCCAGGCCGACCGGGTTCCGCAAGCCCGAGGCGAAGACGCGCCGCGCGCCGGCGGCGACGTCGATCTCCAGGATGGCGGCGCGGTCGACCTCTTCGTCCAGCCCGTTCTCGCCGATGTTGGAGTTGGAGCCGACCCCGACATAGAGCCTGCTTCCGTCCGCCGAGGCGACCAGGCTCTTGGTCCAGTGGTGATTGCGCCCGGCGGGCAGGTCCGCGACCTTGACCGGCGTCGCGTCGATGCGCGTCTGGCCCGTCTGATAGGGGACCATGACCACGGCGTCGGCGTTGGCGACGTACAGCCGCCCTCCGATCAGGGCCATGCCGAAGGGCGAGGTCAGCCCGCTCAGAAAGACCGTCTTCGTCTCCGCCGTCCCGTCGCCGTCGGCGTCGCGCAGCAGGCTGATGCGGTCGGCGCTGGGCGTGTCGCCGGACCCGGCGCGCGACATCACCAGACCCTCGATCCAGCCGCGCAGTCCGCCCTTCTTGTCCTTGGGCTTCGCCGGCGCCTGGGACTCGGCGACCAGAACGTCGCCGTTGGGCAGGACATGGAGCCAGCGCGGATGATCCAGCCCCGTCGCAAAGGCGTTGACCGCCAGACCCGCCGCCGCAACCGGCGTCTGTCCCTGCGGCCAGCCGACGGCTCGGGCGATCTTGACCGTGGGAACGGCCTGGGGCTGGGGCGCGGGCAGGGCGGGGGCGGCGCCGAAGCCTGCGTCGTCAGGCAGGGCGCTGCGCGTGGCGCACGCCTCCAAGGCCAGGGCCAGACTGAAACTCACCGCCAGGACGGGCAGGACGGAAAGACGGGACATGGCGTCGCCCTTTCATGGCGTCGGAGGAGAAACCCGCGAGAGAGCGGTCAGGTTGCCTGTGATGTTGCGAGTCGCTCGCAACTTGCTATGATGGCGGCCTGTTCGTGTGAGGATCGCCATGACCGTCGCTTCCGCCCCTGCCGTTTCCGATGCCGCTTCCGATCCGACGGGTCCGGTGGCGACCGTCGAAGTCCTGACCGCCCACGCCAGCCGCTATATGCAGCAACTGGCCAAGCATTGGGCGCATAAGTTCGAGGCCGCCTTCACGCCCGAGAACGCCCGCATCGTCCTGCCCATGGGCGTGTGCAGGATGCAGGCCCTGGCGGACCGGCTGCTGGTCCGGCTGGAAGGCGACGTCGGCGCCGACATGGACCGCTTTAAGGTGGTGTTCGCCGACCACCTGTCGCGCTTCGGCCACCGCGAGACCCTGGTGTTCGACTGGCGTTCCGAGGCCTGACTTTTTGTCAATCTTGTCCAAAGGGCGCCCTTGAGCGGGCGGCGGCGCCTTCTTATCTGCCTCGCCCAAGCCGGGAGGGGCCTGCATGCCAGCCGTCATCACCATCCAGGGTCTGACCAAGACCTATAAGACGGGGCACCAGGCCCTGAAGCGCGTCGATCTGGAGATCGAAAAGGGCGAGATCTTCGCCCTGTTGGGGCCGAACGGGGCGGGCAAGACGACGATGATCTCCATCGTCTGCGGCATCGTCACCCCCTCGACCGGGACCATCACCGCCGACGGCCACGACATCCAGTCCGACTATCGCGCCGCCCGCACCAAGATCGGCCTGGTGCCGCAGGAACTGACCACCGACGCCTTCGAGACCGTCTGGGCCACCGTCACCTTCAGCCGGGGCCTGTTCGGCAAGGCGCCGAACCCGGCCTATGTCGAACAGATCCTTCGCGACCTTTCCCTGTGGGACAAGAAGGACGCCAAGATCATGACCCTGTCCGGCGGGATGAAGCGCCGCGTCATGATCGCCAAGGCCCTGAGCCACGAACCGGAAATCCTGTTCCTGGACGAACCCACGGCGGGCGTGGACGTCGAGCTGCGCCGGGACATGTGGTCGCTGGTGCGCCGCCTGCGCGAGCGCGGCGTGACCATCATCTTGACCACCCACTACATCGAGGAAGCCGAAGAGATGGCCGACCGCGTCGGCGTCATCCTCAAGGGCGAGCTGATCCTGGTCGAGAAGACCGCCGACCTGATGCAGAAGCTGGGCAAGAAGACCCTGACCCTGCAGCTTCAGGAGCCGCTGGCGACCCTGCCGCCAGAACTGGCCGAATGGAATCTGGCGCTGCAATGCGACGGGGCCGAACTGGAATACGTCTTCGATTCCAACGCCGAAAAGACCGGCGTCCCGTCCCTGATGCGCCGTCTGTCGGACCTCGGCATCGGCTTCAAGGATCTCAGCACCCGCCAGAGCTCGCTCGAGGACATCTTCGTCGGCCTGGTCCATCAGGATCGGGAGGCCGCGTGATGGCGTTCAACGGTTACGGCGTCTGGGCCATCTATCGCTTCGAGATGGCGCGCGCCCTTCGCACCCTGTGGCAGTCGCTGGTGACGCCGGTCATCACCACGTCGCTCTATTTCGTCGTCTTCGGCGGGGCCATCGGCAGCCGCATGACCGAGGTGGACGGCGTCCCCTACGGCGCCTTCATCGTGCCGGGCCTGATCATGCTCAGCCTGTTCACCCAGTCGATCTTCAATGCGTCATTCGGCATCTACTTCCCCAAGTTCACCGGCACGATCTACGAGATACTGTCCGCGCCCGTGTCGCCGCTGGAGATCGTGCTGGCCTATGTCGGGGCGGCGGCGACCAAG
>DJDA01000039.1:0-441 GCA_002430835.1 Brevundimonas sp. UBA5936 | reverse complement strand
GTCTATCTGATCTCGGGCTTCCGCTGGGCCTTCTACGGCGTGGGGGACGTCAGCGTCGAAATCAGCCTTTTGGCCACGCTGGGTTTCTTCTTCGGCTGTCTGGCGGTGGTGGGCTGGATCTTCAAGACCGGCTATCGTCTGAAGAACTGACGGTCACGAAAGCGCCGAACTCGGCGCTCACCGTCCTGCCCCTCTAACGCCTTTTCGACCTGATGCGCGCTCGCCGTGAGCGCCGGAGACCGAATGTCCGACGCTGACGACAAGACTCAGTCGCCCGAAACGCAGTCCGCCCCGCGCGCGCCCGAGCCCTTCCGCCGGGGCCAGATCACCTGGGGCCGCCCGCCCCAGGCCGCCTTCCATGTCGGCCCCCTGCCGCGCGACGAAGGCCTGGCGCGCCTGACCGCCATGCCGCCGCACCCGAAACCGGCGCAGGCCAAGCCC
>DJDA01000105.1:2595-4147 GCA_002430835.1 Brevundimonas sp. UBA5936 | reverse complement strand
CGCGCCGAAGAAGAAACAGAACAGGCTGGTCATGGCGAAGGCCGTGACAAAGGCGCCTAGCCATTCGACGCGGCCCTGCAGCCGCAAGGTCTCGACCGGGTCCAGCAGGCCCGATCTGATCTTCTTCATGTCGCCTTCCTGCGCCAGCATGACCACGACCATGCCGCCCAGCAGCGGCAGCCAGGCCGTCAGCAGGGACGCCAATGATCCCGCCGAGGCGCGGCCGGAACTGAAGCGGGCGATAAAGCCCTGAATGGCTTCCTGGTGGCCCAGGGGCAGGTAGACGAAGAGCAGCAGGCTGATCGCCGCCAGATAGAGCAAGGCGTAGAAGGCTCGCTGCCCCAGGCTGATCGGCACGACGGGCGGCGGTTCGGTCGGTTCGGAAAAGGCGTCCGGCATCGATGCGCCGAGCAGGAAGTCGCCGGCGACGCGCCGCTTCTCGATGTGCCAGAACCAGCGATAGGTCCCGGCGTGGGCCAGAGGCAGGAAGACCAGCGCCATCAGCACAGCCAGGACGCCGTTGAGCGACTGCTCGAAGGTCAGGTCGCGGCCCATGCCCTCGGCCGCGAACAGCAGGCCGATGCTCAGGGCGCCGATCCCGATCACGCTCGGCGGCGTGATGACGAGGATCAACAGGATGGAGCGCAGCGGCTCTTGCAGACCGGGGAGGAAGCGCTTCCCCTTGCGTGTCGATGTGGTTCGGGGCATCGCAGCTTTATCGCACATTGAACGTGCATGAGATTTGAATGACGACCTGGACTGAAGCTCTTCCTGACGTGCGCGGCAAGCTGCTGCTGAACGAGCCGCTGGGGCCCTACACCTGGTTCCGCGTGGGCGGGGCGGCGGACGCCCTGTTCATTCCGGCGGACGCCGATGATCTGGCCGATTTCCTCAAGGCTCTGCCTGAAGATGTGCCGGTGACGGCGATCGGCGTCGGCTCCAACCTGATCGTCCGCGACGGCGGGGTCGAGGGCGTGGTGATCCGTCTGGCGGGGCGCGCCTGGGGCCAGGTGACGACCGACGGCGTCACGGTCACGGCGGGCGCGGGCGCGCTGGACAGCATGGTGGCGCGCGCCTCGGCCAAGGCGGGCATCGCCGGGCTGGAGTTCTATGCGGGCATCCCCGGCTCGATCGGCGGCGCCCTGACGATGAACGCGGGCTGCTATGGCTCGGAGACGAAGGACGTGCTGGTTTCGGCCTGGGGCTTGAACCGCAAGGGCGAGCGGGTCGAACTGGCCCTGGCCGATTTCGGCTACACCTACCGCCACTCAAACGCTCCGGCGGGCATCATCTGGATCGAGGCGACCTATCGCGGAACGCCCGACGCGCCCGAGGCCGTCGCCGCCCGGATCAGCGAGATCACCGAGCGTCGCGAGAAGACCCAGCCGATCCGCGAGAAGACCGGCGGCTCGACCTTCAAGAACCCGGACGGCCATTCCTCGTGGAAGCTGGTCGATGATGCGGGCTGGCGCGGGAAGTTGCATGCCGTCACGGGCGGGGGGGCCAAGTTCAGCGAGCTGCACTCCAATTTCATGATCAACCCCGGCGAGGC
>DJDA01000105.1:0-2443 GCA_002430835.1 Brevundimonas sp. UBA5936 | reverse complement strand
CTCAAGGGGAGAAGGAAGATGGTGACGAATTTCCTTCCACGACCCCGTATCGTTTCCAACCGGTTAACCGTATTCAGGGCATAGGGGTGGGCTAGTCTTCGGATGTCGCCATGCGTACGCCCTTGAACACCCTCCATGTCGCTGTCCTGATGGGCGGTCTGTCGTCGGAACGCGAGGTCTCCCTGTCCTCGGGTCGCGGCTGCGCGGACGCCCTGGAAGGGCAGGTCGCCAAGGTCACGCGCGTCGACGCCGGGCGCGACCTCGCCCAGGTGCTGACGGCGCTGAAGCCCGACGTGGTCTTCAACGCCCTGCACGGCAAATGGGGCGAAGACGGCTGCGTCCAGGGCATCCTTGAGACGCTGAAGATTCCCTACACACACTCCGGCGTCCTGGCTTCGGCCCTGGCGATGGACAAGGACAAGTCCAAGGCCGTGCTGCACGCGGCGGGCGTCATCGTGCCCGGCGGCGGCCTGTTCGACCGGCATGAGGTCGCAAGCCGCCACGTCATCGACCCGCCCTANNGTGGTCAAGCCGAACGCCGAAGGCTCGTCCGTCGGCGTCTATGTGGTGCGCGAGGGCGCCAACCGTCCGGTGGCCGAGGTCGGCGCCGAGGACTGGGCCTATGGCGATCAGGTCATGGTCGAGCCTTTCATCCCCGGCAAGGAACTGGCGGTCAGCGTGATCGGCGAGGCGACCGGCCCGCGCGCTCTGACCATCACCGACATCACCCCGACCAAGGGCTTCTACGACTACGAAGCCAAATATGCGCCCGGCGGCTCGCGCCATGTCCTGCCCGCCGAGCTGCCGCCGCACGTCTTTGACAAGGCTTTACGTCAGGCCGAGCTGGCCCACGCGGCCATGGGGTGCCGGGGCGTCTCCCGCGCCGACTTCCGTTATGACGATGTTAACGACGTTCTCGTTCTGTTGGAGGTGAACACCCAGCCCGGCATGACCCCGACCTCGCTCGTTCCCGAGCAGGCGGCCTTCGTCGGTATGGATTATCGCGAACTGGTTCGTTGGATGGTGGAGGACGCCTCATGCCCGCGGTAGTGCGCGGCGGTCGGCGACAGTCTTCGGGCAAGCGCGGCGCGCGGGGCGCTCCGTCCGGCCGCGCGGCCGAGATCGGCCGTCTGGACATGTCGCCGCGCGTCGTGGCGGCGACCCTGGTGGTCGGCGTCGGCATTCTGGCGGCCGTGCTGGCCACAGGCGCGCGCGCCGAGCGTATCTCGACGGCCGTCACCGAACGCTTTGACGCCATGACGACCGGCATGGGCCTGAAGGTGCGTCAGGTCCATGTCACGGGCGCCTCGCCCGAGGCCGCCGCCGCCGTGCGCGCCGCCGTCGGCGTCCATGCCGATCAGCCCATCGTCAGCCTGGATCTGGCCGCCGTGCGCGAGCGGGTGCAGTCGGTCGGCTGGGTCAAGGAGGCGCGCGTGGTGCGCCTGCTGCCCGACACCCTGATCGTCGACGTCAAGGAGCACGACCGCCTCGCCGTCTGGCAGGTGGGCGGTAAGGCGCACGTCATCGACGCCCAAGGCATCGTCATTCCGGGAGCCGACGCGGGCCGCTATCCGCGCCTGCCGCTGGTGGTCGGCAAGGGCGCCGATCAGGCCGCCTCCGACGTTCTGCCCCTGCTGGCCCAGCGTCCGCGCCTGATGGCCAAGGTCGACGCCTTGGTCCGTGTGGACGAGCGCCGCTGGGACTTGCGCCTCAAGGACGGCGCCTTGATCCAGCTGCCCGCCGTGGATCAGGAATCCGCCCTCATCCGCCTCGACGCCCTGGACCAGCGCGAACGCCTGCTGGACCTGGGCTTCGCCCGCATCGACCTTCGCACGCCGGAAGAAGTGGCCGTTCGCCCTTCCGAAGGCGCCGTTTGACCCTCTGATTTCCTAGGACACCACCCCATGGTTGGACGCAGCCGAGACATCAAGCCGGAACAGGGCAGGGGCGCGCCGCGCGCGCCGGTCGTGGCCGCGCTAGATCTCGGCCAGTCCAAGGTCGCCTGCTTCATCATGAAGCCCGACGGCGTGCGCCACGCCGACCGCACCATCCGCGTCGCCGGCGCCGGCCACGTCCAGTCGCGCGGCGTCAAGGGCGGGGCCATCGTCAACATGGACGAGACGGCCCAGGCCATCGGCCACGCCGTCGAACGCGCCGAGCGCGCGGCGGGCGCCCCCGTCTCCGGCGTCGTCGTCACCACGGCCATCGGCCAGATGGCCAGCCACCGGGTGCAGGCGCGCGTCTCGCTCGGCTCGCATCCGATCAGCGACGCCGACCTGGCGCGCGCCATTGGCATGGCCCTGGCCCAGATCCGCCTGCCGAACCGGCGCCCGATCCACGTCCTGCCCATCGCCTGGTCGGTGGACGGGGCGCGCGGCGTCCATGATCCGCGCTCGATGCGCGGCGGCTCTCTGGGGCTGGATCTGCTGGTCGTCTCCATGTC
>DJDA01000142.1 GCA_002430835.1 Brevundimonas sp. UBA5936 | reverse complement strand
GCCTCGGCGTCGCCCAGGTCGACCGCCTTCGGCTCCTGCACCGGGGGCGTCACCCATACGTCCACCCCGTCGAACCGCGTCCGCAGGGCCGCCTCCAGCGCATAGGCGCTGTCCAGGTCCAGCCCGGCGTCGGGCCGCAGCAGAACAATGGCCCGCCGCCCCTCGGCGTCGGTCATCACCGCATCGGTGGCGAAGGGCACGGCGTCGGCCAGACGGTTGCGCAGGGCCGCCGCCGGATCGGGCGCGCTCGCCTGACTGGTCTGGACGGCGCGGGCCGCCGCCTGCGGATCGGCCACGACGATCTGGTCCAGGGTGGCTGTGACAGGCACATGCAGGGCCGCCGTCAGCCGCTCCTGCAGCCGGGCCTGGGCGTCGGCCATCAGCTTGCGCGTGCTGACCAGGGTCGAGACGGTCACGCCCTTCCCTTCGCTGCGCGCGTCCAGAAGGGTGATGCGCGACTCGGCGCCGGCGAAGATGTCCTCGACCGCCAGTCGAGTCTCGGCCGTAGCCCGGCTCTCCAGGGCGATGCTGCGCAGCGACAAGGCCAGCGGCACGGCCAGCAGGACGAAGACCACCATGACCGCCACGCCGCGCCACGGCTTGGGCCGCTCCAGCAGGCGCGGCCGGAAGCCGTAGAAGCCCGCCGTCACCGTCGCCGCCAGGGCGATCGCCACTAGGTTGGTCATGAACAGGAAGAAGGCGCCCGCCGCGATCGACAGGTCCCCGGTCCCCAGGCCGAAGCCCACCGTCGCGACCGGCGGCATCAGGGCGGTGGCGATGGCCACGCCGATGATGGTCTCGCCGCGCTGGCGGATCACGGCGTAGGCGCCCGCCACCCCCGAAAAGACCGCGATCAGCAGGTCGAAGAAATTGGGCCGGGTGCGGGCCAGAATCTCGGCCGTCGGCTCTTTCAGCGGCGACAGCAGGGTCAGCAGGATCGCCACGAACAGCGCCAACCCCACCCCGACGCCCAGCGCCGTCAGCGACTGCTTCAGCTCGTTCCAGTCCAGCAGCGCCAGGGAGAAGCCCAGGGCCACGATCGGCCCCATCATCGGCGAGACCAGCATGGCCCCGATCACCACCGCCGGCGACGACAGCATCAGGCCCAGGGCGGCGATGGCGGCCGAGATCACCGTCATCATCAGATAGCGGCCGCTCAGCCCGCCGTTCTCATAGACGGCCTGGGCGGCCTCGGCGTGATCCACGCCGCGCCGGGCGCTGACCAGCAGGCGGCGCAGCAGGTTTCGGGTCTGGGCGGCGGCGGGCGTTTCGGCGGTCATGCCCGTTTCATATCCCTCCATGAAGCGTGACGGAACGACAGGCGTCGCGAAATCGGGAATCAGCGCCTAAATAGGGGTCATGACCCAAGCCAAAGTCCCAGCCCGTACCGTCCGCGTCGCCATCATCGGTTCCGGCCCCGCCGGCTGGACCGCCGCCATCTACGCCGCCCGCGCCTCGCTGAACCCGGTGATCATCGCCGGCCTGCAGCCCGGCGGCCAGCTGACCATCACCACCGACGTCGAGAACTATCCCGGCTTCGCCGAAACCATCCAGGGCCCCTGGCTGATGCAGCAGATGCAGGCCCAGGCCGAGCATGTCGGGACCGAGGTCATCCACGACATCGTCACCCAGGCCGACCTGTCCCAGCGCCCCTTCCGCCTGACGCTGGACTCGGGGGCCGAAATTCTGGCCGAGACTGTCATCATCTCCACCGGCGCCCAGGCCAAGTGGCTGGGTCTGGACTCCGAGGCTGAGTATCAGGGCTTCGGCGTCTCGGCCTGCGCCACCTGCGACGGCTTCTTCTATCGCGGCAAGCAGGTGGTGGTGGTCGGCGGCGGCAACACCGCCGTCGAGGAAGCCCTGTTCCTGACCAACTTCGCCGAGACCGTCACCGTGGTTCACCGCCGCGACGAGTTCCGCGCCGAGAAGATCCTGCAGGACCGCCTGTTCGCCCATCCCAAGATCAAGGTGATCTGGGACGTGGCCGTCGAGGAAGTCGTCGGCGTCGTCGACGGCGTGGCCCGCAACGTCACGGGCGTGCGCCTGAAGAACGTCAAGACTGGCGAGATCAGCGAAATCCCCGCTGACGGCGTCTTCATCGCCATCGGCCACGCCCCCTCGTCCGAACTGTTCAAGGGCCAGCTGGAAACCAACTCCGGCGGCTATCTGCGGGTCAAGCCGGGCACGGCCGCGACCGCCATCGAGGGCGTCTGGGCCGCCGGCGACGTCACCGACGACGTCTATCGTCAGGCCGTGACGGCGGCGGGCATGGGCTGCATGGCCGCCCTTGAAGCCGCCCGCTTCCTCGCCGAGGAAGACCACAAGGCCGCCCAACACCCCATCAGCCACAAGGAAGCCGCGAAGATCGGCGCCTGGTAGGGAAGACAGGAGGCGCCTCAGCGCGCCTCCGCCTGCCCTGTTCGGGACTGATGGCCCAGGAAGACCGTCACACCAGGATGCGCGGCCGCAAAGCTGCGTAGCCGTTCGGCAGAGGTTTCAGCGGCGGCGCGAGCGGCGGGCGCAACTGGCTGCGGCATCCGCTGCTCCCAGCCCAGGCGGGTGCTGACCGCGTCGCCTACCACCAGCTTCGGCCCGTCCACGGCGTTGACGAGATAGGCGGTGGATCCCGCCGAATGCCCCGGCGTGCTGATGGCCCAGATCGAGCCGTCGCCGAAAACGTCCAGCACCCCGGCGAACCGGCCGTCTGGGTCCGGCTGGAACCGCCACTCGCGCAGAGGGCCGTAGCCGCGCAGGGCGGCGTCCGCCGGGCGGCCCAGCACCAGGTTCACGCGGCTGCGTTCCTGAGCCTCCCCTGCGCTCACATAGACGGGCGTCGTGACCGGCAAGTCGACCAGCCCGCCCACATGATCGAAATGCAGATGGGTCAGGAAGACGGCGCGCGGCGGCGTCTGGCCTTCCAGCCACTGGGCCGTGGTGCGCGTGATGCGGACATCAAGGTCGGACACCGCCCGGCGCATCAGACCGTTCAGCCGCTCTCCCAGTTCAGTCGACACGCCGCTGTCGATCATCACGCGGCCGAAGCGAGGGTGATCCACCACATAGGCGTAGATCGTCGCCTCCTCATCGCCCTTGGGCACGGTCGCCGTGCGAGGGTTCTTGCGATCGATGAAGGCCCCTCGCCCCGCCGTCCACTGAGCGAAACGAACGCGCTCGAAAGTCACGACGCCGGGCCGCGCCAGGCTCGCCTCCAGCGCCGAGGCGCGCGAGGCCGCGCCCAGGTCTGCGAGCGTCAACGGGTGGCGGCTGGCCGGAGTGGCGCAACCGGCCAGCAGGGCCGCCAGAGCCAGACCTGCGATCATGGGCGCCCCGCCCCCTTGGTCTTGATGCGACATGTCGTATCCTTGGTTGAGTTGTTGAACATATCGAAATACATAAAAATATAGCCGTCAATCAAATTGGAGCAGCGTTATCCCATGGCGGTTGTCGTCGCCTTGCCCCCGCCGGTTCCGCTGGAGCCGGACGCCTTCATCCGCATCCGGCGGCTCAGCCGTCCGCTGGAGGGGCTGTTCACGGTGCTGTTCGCGCTGGGCGCCGCCCTGTTGGCGATCGCGGTCGTCGCCGTGCTGACCTATGTCGGAACCCGGTTGCAGGTCCGCCCCGGCGGGATGCAGATCTATATCGAGGCGACGGTCCCGCCCGTGCCGCCCGGTTGGACCACCGTCGGCGCCCTGCCCTGGATCCAGAAGATCGCCCTGGCCCTGTCGGCCAGCGTGATGATGATCCCTGCCCTGGCGGTGCTGTGGGGGCTGCGACGACTGTTCCGCCTCTATGGCTCAGGGGTCGTGCTGACCCAGGAGAACGCCCGCTGCATGGGCGGCATCGCCCTGTGGCTGATGGCCTACGCCGTGGCTCCGACGCTCGGCCATGCCCTGGTGACGCTGGCGGGTTTTGACGACGAGGGCTGGCTGAGGATCGACAGCGCCAAGGCCCTGGCCCTTGGGCTGATCCTGTTCGTGGTGGCGCGGGTCATGGCCTGGGGCGCCGAGGTGCACGACGACGCCTCGCGGTTCGTCTGATGCCCATCATCGTACGGCTGGACGTGATGATGGCGCGGCGCAAGGTGCGCTCGAACGTGCTGGCGCGCGCCATCGGCATCTCGGAGACCAACCTCTCCCTGTTGAAGTCAGGCAAGGTGCGCGGCCTGCGCTTCGCCACCCTGGACGCCATCTGCCGCTATCTGCACTGCAGCCCGGCCGACATTCTGGAATACGCGCCCGACGCCTCGGAAACGGACGACGACGTGGTTCGCAAGACCGGCACGGGCTGATCGCCCGCCCCTTTAGCCTTGAGGCTTGCCGACCTCTTCGACGGCCATCGGCGTAACTCCGGCGGGCGGCGGCGCTGCCACGGTCACGCTGGGAACGGCGCCGGTTTCAAAGGCCTTGAGCCGTTCGTTGATGGCGGCGATCTCGTCCTTGCCCGCCTGGCGGCGGCCGCCCAGGCTGGCGACGCCCACCACGCGGGTCTGGCCGTCGATCTCGACCGTGCGCAGTTCGCCCGACCTGGCGCCATCCAGCGCCGCTTCGACGCTGTCGGCGGCCGTGGCCAGCAGGACGCGCGACTGGGCGAAGCGAGCCTCGTCGATCGTCGGCTCACGGCCGGAATAGGCGGTGACGAAGGCGGCGGTCTCTCCGGCCGCGCCCTTCCAGCGATAGAAGATGTGCGCCCCGACCTGGGTGATCTTGGCCAGGCTGGGCGACCACCAGGGGTGGACGTAGTCGGCGTGGTAGTGGGTGGCCGTGCCCACGCGCTCGGACACATGGCCGTTCAGGGCGCGCGCCGCGACCCGCTCGGCCCGGTCCCAGGCCCAGCGCACCGGACCCCGCGCCAGGGAGCCGTCACAGGTGAAGCTGAACTGGCAGCCCGTGGTCCGCTCGGCGCCCTGATAGACGACGCCGCAGACGCTGGCGGGATAGTTGGGATCGCGCACCCGGTTCAGCACGACCTGAGCCACGCCCTCCTGCCCCTCGGTCGGCTCCAGCGCCGCCTCATAGTAGACGGCCTGGGTCAGGCAGCGCAGGGCGCGCTGGCGCGACGCCTCGTCCACCGGGCGGAAGAGGAAGGGTCGCGCGGGCTGCAACGCGCCCAAGGCGTTGGGCATGGCGGCGTTCAACTGCTGCGCCGCGACGCCGGCCACGCCCTGATCCAGAGAGGGCTTGCCGCCCAAGGTCAGGCTCTCCCAGCCGGGGGTCAGGCCGTAAAGCTCGGGCAGACCTAGGGCCGGGTCGTGCCGACGGGCGATCGCCAATTGCCCCGCATCCATTCGCGCCGTCACCGCCGCCAGGCCGTCCGGCCCCAGGTCGCCGCCGGTGGCGCGGGCCACGGCTTCGGCGGTGCGGTCGATGTCGGGACGGGGGGTCGAACTGGCCGACATGGCCACGCCCATGACCGCCACGGTGACGGCCATGACGGCGGGCGCCGCAGCGGCTGCCCGGCGTCCGGTCGTCTTCAGCGGCGTGAGGCGGCCGAGGTTCATGCGATGTCCGTATAGCGGCGTCTGGCGGCGCCGGAAATCAGCGATCTGCATGACCGCCCAATCCGGCGCTTTTCAGACGCGAAGATTACCGTTCCGTGAGGCGGAAGCGGCGATCTCCTTTCCGCTTAACGATCGCCCAGGCTGGAGCGCAGCATCCAGGCGGCCTTTTCGTGGGCGGCCAGGCGTTGCGTCATCAGGTCGACCGAGGCCTCGTCCCCCACCTCGTCGGCGGCGTCCAGGGCCGCGCGGGCGGTCGAGATGACCACGCCGTGGTCCTTGATCAGCTCTTTGAGCATCTCGGACGAATCCTTCTCAGGATCGCCGTCCTTGATCGAGGTCAGATTGGCGAAGGCCGAGCCGCTCTGCGGGGCCAGCTCTCCCAGGGCGCGGATACGCTCGGCGATATCGTCCAGCGCGGCCCAGATCTCGCGGTACTGCTCTTCCAGCAGGTTGTGCAGGCTGAAGAACTCCGGCCCGCGCACGTTCCAGTGATAGCCGTGCGTCTTCAGATAGAGGGCGTAGCTGTCGGCCAGAGCCTTGGACAGTTCGCGCGCGACGTCGGCGCGTTCCTTGGGCTTCAGACCGGTGTCGATGGCGTTCATGACGGCTCCCGTTGGCAGTGCTGGATGAAGATCAGCCTTGCAGTTAGGTCGTCGAACGCACGATCCAAGGGGCGGGCGGCGACGCGTCGCAGGAATCTTCGCCCCTGTAACGCTGCAGCCGCATGAGCGTTGCCCCTCCCGGTCAAGGAAGGGGCGCATGACCCATGCTTAGCGCTGACGCGCCTTGCGAGCGGCGTAACGCGCGTCGCGGGCCGCCTTCTGCTCTTCCTTGGTCAGTTGCTTGCGCTCCTTGCGGGCGGCGCGCTTGGCGGCGTCGACCTCGTCCTGAGCGGCCATTTCGGCGGCCAGACGGGCGGCGTCTTTTTCAGCCTTCTCGCGGCGCACTTCGGCCTTGGCCAGTTCGTGCTGCTGGCGAATCGCCTCCTTCTCGGCGGCGCGCTTTTCGGCCAGTTTCTCGAACTCGGGATCCTGAACCGTCGGCTTCGGCTTGAACCGGGCCAGCAGGGCTTGTTTGGCGTCTTTCTGGGCGGACAGGCGGTCGTTGAAGCCGGTGTTCTTGAGGTCGCGCATGCTGAGAGGCGGGTGTCCTTGATAGGGAATGGAGACGGCGAAAAAGGCCGATCGCCGGAGCGACGGCCATAGATCAGGTCGGGAGACGCATCTCGACGCGCTCGACCCGGCGCGAGGCCAAAGCCGAATTTCGCGCCGAAATCAAGCTCTACGGCCCGTTTTCATGGGATTTAGCGGCAATAGGGCCGCCAGGACGCAGAATGCGGCCGCACGACGCGGCCGCATCCATGTCGATGGATCAGTGCGGTTTCTGGGCGTGGCCGACGGCCGCGCCGGCGGCGCCGC
>DJDA01000121.1 GCA_002430835.1 Brevundimonas sp. UBA5936 | reverse complement strand
GGGCCGAGGCGACGCCGTCGGACGGCGGCGGCCTGAGCCTGTTCGGCGTGCGCGCGGACGGCGCGGGCGGCGGCTCGGCCATCATCGGCCTGGCTGACGGACGCCAGGTTTCGGTCGGTGCGGGCGAGGAGGTGGAGCCGGGGCTGACCCTGAGCGCCGTCGCCCCCGACCACGTCATGCTGTCGCGCGGCGGCGCGGCCTTCCGTCTCGACTTCCCCGATATGACGTCCGGCGCAGCCTCTGTTGCGCCCGCGACGGCGGCGCCTCCGGCCGCGTCGACGCCTGAACCGGCCTCGGCAGAGGGCGCAGTGGTCGATCCTCAACGTCTGATCGCCCAGGCGGGGCTGCGGCCGCGCATTCAGGGCCTGGGGATCAAGGGCCTGACCGTGTCCGCCTCAGGCGACGGGGGCGAGCTGCGCAACGCAGGCTTGCGCTCAGGCGACGTCATCCTGTCAGTCAACGGCACGGCCCTGAACAGCCCGCAGGCGCTCGCCGCCCTGCGCGGCGAGTTGGCCGACGCTCCCTCGGCCCAGATCCAGTTCGAGCGTGACGGTCAGGTCCGCTCCACCACCGTAAGGACGAGCCCATGAAGGCCCCCAGTCAACGCTCTGGAAGCCGCTCTCTGTTGACCGGCGTTCTGGCCGCTGTTCTGGCGGTCCAGCCGCTGGCCGCCGCGCCGGTGATGGCGCAGGAATCGCGCCAGACGCTGAACGTCCAGAACGCCGACATCCGCGCCTTCGTGCAGGATGTGGCGCGCACGACCGGGCGCACCTTCATCGTCGATCCGGCGGTGACGGGCACGGTGACGGTGTCCAGCCCGCGTCCCCTGACCCGCGCCCAGCTGTTCGAGGTCTTCCTGTCGACGCTGCGAGCCAATGGTCTGGTGGTGACGCCGACGTCTTCGGGCGCCTATCGCATCAGTCCGGCGCAGGGCGCGGCGCAGGGTCCGGCCACGGTCGGCGCCGAGCGGTTCTCGACCGAGGTCTTCACCCTTCGCCACATCGACGCGACCTCGGCCGCCGAGACGATCCGGCCGCTGGTCGGGGCACAGGGGCAGGTGCTGGCCAACCCCGGCGCCAACAGCGTGGTGGTGGCCGACTTCGCCGACAACCTGTCGCGCATCCGGGCGCTGGTTGGCCGCATCGACGTGGATCGTTCCGCCTATGAGGTGGTGGCGCTGGAGAACGCCTCGGCGCGCGAGATCGCGGGCGTGCTGCAACAGGTGACGGGCGGTCCCGGCGGTCCCGGCCTGGTGACGATCACCCCGGTCGAAAGCTCCAACGCGCTGGTGCTGCGCGGGGACGCCCAGGCGCTGGCGCGGGTGCGCGGCCTGATCGCCGATCTGGACGGCCGGGCGCGGGCCAGCCAGGACGTCAACGTCGTCTTCCTTGAACATGCCGACGCCGAGCAGTTGCTGCCGGTCCTGCAACAGATCGTCGGCCAGCCTGCGGATGCTGCGGCGACCTCGTCCCCACGCCTGCGCACCGCCCGCGCCGGGGCGACCAATACGACCAGCGGCATGGGGCAGGGCGGCCTGACCACGACGGGCGAGGCCGACAGCGGGCCGATCGGCTCGACCACCGTGACCGCCACCGGCCAGCGCGCGACGATCGCCCGCTTCCCCGGCGCCAACGCCCTGGTCATCTCCGGTCCGGCGGACCTGCAACGCACCCTGACCGAGGTGATCCGCCAACTGGACGTGCGCCGTCAGCAGGTGCTGATCGAGGCCATCGTCGTCGAGCTGAGCGACAAGGCCGTGCGCGACCTGGGCGTTCAGTGGCTGATGGCGGGCGAGCAGGGCGTCGGCCTGACCAACTATTCCGACCGCGCGGCGCCGCTGGTGCCCATCGCGGGCGGGGCGGCGGCGGGTCAGCTCGACAAGGACGACCCCTTGCGCGAGCGGCTGCAGAACCTGGCGCTAAACAGCCTGCTGGGCGCCAACGGCTTTGTCGGCGGGGCGGGCGGCAAATGGGGCGACGGCCTGTTCGGCTTCATCATCAATGCGGCCAAGACGGACGCGGGCTCCAACCTGCTGCAGACCCCGTCGATCATGACGCTGGACAATGAAGAGGCCACCTTCCTGGTCGGGCAGGAGGTGCCGATCACCACCGGCCAGACCATCTTGGACGGCAACTCCAACCCCTTCACCACGACCGAGCGCAAGGACATCGGGGTGCGCTTGACGGTGCGGCCCCAGATCAATGCGGGCGGCTCCATCACCCTGACCTTGCGGCAGGAGGTGTCGAGCATCAACGGCCTGCTGACCAGCGGCGCCAACGACCTGATCCTGGACAAGCGCGAGCTGGAGACGACGCTGGTCGTCGATGACGGCGACATCGCCGTGGCGGGCGGCCTGCTGGATCAGAACGACCGGCTGGAGACCAGCAAGGTGCCGGGGCTGGGCGACATTCCGGGCGTCGGCGTCCTGTTCCGCTCGACCAGCCGCGAGCGGGGACGGACCAATCTGATGGTCTTCCTGCGCCCGACCATATTGCGCACCACGGCGGATGCGCAGGGGCTGGCGGCGGATCGCTGGGGCTATATGCGCGGCGAGCAGCAGCGCGTTCACCCCGATCGCGAGCCCAGCCTGGACGCCCTGCTGCGCGACTATATGCAGGCCCAGCCGCCTGCGGCTCCGGCAGCGGGCGAGCCGTTGGTCATCGCACCCGTGGCGCCGGTCGCGGCCCGGCCGTTGCCGCCCGTGTCGGGAGGCGTCCGGTGATCACCGTCGTCGATCCGCGCCTGCCCTATGGCTTCGCCAAGACCCACGGCGTCCTGCTGCTGGCGGCGGGGGAGGTGATGGCGGTGGGGGTGCGTGAAGGGGCGGACCCTCTGGCCTTGGTCGAGGCGCGCCGCGCGCTGGGCCGTCCGCTGGAGGCGACGCCGCTGAGCGCCGCCGCCTTCGACCGCAAACTGTCGGAAGTCTATGCGGGCGAGCAACTGACGGCGGCTGACGGCGACGACCTGTCCCTGCCGGTGGGCCTCGACAGTCTGGTGGACGACATTCCGGCGGCGGACCTGCTGGACGCGACGGACGACGCGCCGGTCATCCGCCTGATCAACGGCGTCATCGCCGAGGCGGCGCGCATCGGCGCCTCGGACGTCCATCTGGAAAGCTATGAGACGCGCCTGCTGGTGCGGATGCGGGTGGACGGGGTGCTGCGCGAGGCGCTGAGCCTGAACCCGCGCGTGGCGCCGCTGCTGGTGTCGCGCATCAAGGTCATGGCGCGGCTGGACATCGCCGAGAAGCGCAAGCCGCAGGACGGACGCATCCCCCTGACGCTGGGCGGCAAGTCGCTGGACGTGCGTGTCTCGACCCTGCCGTCGCGGGCGGGCGAGCGGGTGGTGCTGCGGATCCTGGACAAGGATCAGGTCGGGCTGACGCTGGACCGGCTGGGCATGGACCCGGCGGCGCTGGAGGCCTTCCGCCATGCGCTGGCCGAGCCGAACGGCATCATCCTCGTCACCGGGCCGACCGGCTCGGGCAAGTCGACCACCCTGGCGGCGATGCTCGATTACCTGAACAACACCAAGTACCACCACATCCTCACCATCGAAGACCCCATCGAATTCGTTCACGAATCGAAGAAGTGCCTGGTCAACCAGCGCGAGGTCCATCGTGACACTCTGGGCTTCTCCGAGGCGTTGCGTTCGGCCCTGCGTGAAGACCCGGACATCATTCTCGTCGGCGAAATGCGCGACCTGGAAACCATCCGCCTGGCGCTGACCGCTGCGGAAACCGGTCACCTGGTGTTCGGCACCCTACACACCACCTCCGCCGCCAAGACCATCGACCGCGTGGTCGACGTGTTCCCGGCCGAAGAAAAGTCCATGGTCCGCTCGATGCTCTCCGAATCGCTGCAGGCGGTGATCTCGCAGACCCTGCTGAAGAAGGTCGGGGGTGGCCGTGTGGCGGCCCACGAGATCATGATCGGCACGCCGGCGATCCGTAACCTGATTCGCGAGGACAAGGTGGCGCAGATGTATTCCTCGATCCAGACCGGCGGCTCGCTGGGCATGCAGACCCTCGACTCGTGCCTCAAGGGACTGCTCGCCAAAGGGCTGATCTCGCGAGACAGCGCCAAGGAAAAGGCCAAGCAGCCAGAGAACTTCTAAACGCCTGACAACTACCGGGCGCCGTCCGATGCGGCGCTTGCCACGATTGCGAGTACGACGATGGAATTCGAGAAACTTCTGCGCCTGATGGTGGAAAAGGGCGGCTCCGATCTGTTCATCACCGCAGGCGTGCCGCCTTCGATGAAGGTCAACGGCAAGATCATGCCGGTCAGCAAGACGGCGATGTCGCCGGAAATGACCCGCGAGACCGTGCACGGCGTTATGAACGAGCAGCAGCGCCGCGAGTTCACCGAGAACCATGAGTGCAACTTCGCCATCAGCGCCCGCGGTATCGGCCGTTTCCGGGTCAGTGCGTTCTACCAGCGCAATCTCGCCGGCATGGTGCTGCGGCGTATCGAAACCAACATTCCGACCATCGAAGAACTCAAGCTGCCGGACGTCCTCAAGAAGCTGTCGATGACCAAGCGCGGGCTGGTGCTGTTCGTCGGGGCCACCGGTACCGGCAAGTCGACCTCATTGGCTTCGATGATCGGCTACCGCAACAAGAATTCCAGCGGGCACATCATCTCCATCGAAGACCCGATCGAATTCATCCACCAGCATCAGAACTGCATCGTTACCCAGCGCGAGGTCGGTATCGACACCAGCTCGTTCGAAGTGGCGCTGAAGAACACCTTGCGCCAGGCGCCGGACGTAATCCTCATCGGCGAGATCCGTACCCGTGAAACCATGGACTACGCCGTGGCCTTCGCCGAAACCGGTCACCTGTGCCTGGCGACCCTGCACGCCAACAACGCCAACCAGGCGCTGGATCGCATCATCAACTTCTTCCCGCCCGACCGACACAACCAGGTGTGGATGGATCTGTCGCTCAACCTCAAGGCCATCGTCGCCCAGCAGCTGGTGCCGACGCCTGACGGCAAGGGGCGTCGTGCGGTGATCGAGGTGCTGATCAATACGCCGCTGGCGGCCGACCTGATCCGCAAGGGCGAGGTGCATGAGCTCAAGTCGCTGATGAAGCGCTCCACCGAGCTGGGCATGCAGACCTTCGACCAGGCGCTGTACAACCTCTATGTGCAGGGTGAAATTACCTACGAAGATGCGTTGCTGCACGCCGATTCGGCCAACGATTTGCGTCTGCTGATCAAGCTGGGATCGGAAACCGATGGTGAGCATCTGACCAGCGTGTCCCAGGGCCTGAGCCTTGAGGTCAGTGACGACGATCCAGGCCGCAGCTTCCGCTAGTCGGCCTGTTTTGCATCCCGGCCGATGCGCTTTCCGCTTCTCGCGGCGACGCGCTCGGCTTGGCCGTCACGCTGCGCACCGGCGCGCGCGCGGCTCATCAACTGCGGGATCAACATGCCTTCGGGCAGATTCTTCCAGAAGCGCACAGGCAGGTTGCTTTCCAGTACGCCGCGGTTCAGCCGGGCCGGGTTGAACGTGCTTTCGTAATACGCCTTCCATAGCTCGCCGCCGGGGTCCGCTGCGTTCTGCGCCAGCTGCCGCCACTGTGGCGGGCAGGGGCGGATGTAGGACATGTCTTGGCCATCCCAGCAAACCCCTTCTTCCGGCGTCGCGATCAGCCAGCTGTTGCCGCCCATCCGTTCGGCGAAGTGTCCCGCCGCCCAGGGCAGTACGTCGTGCGCAGGTTCGAACCAGGCGACGTGCTGTGGTCCATCACTGGTCTGCAGTGGGCTGAAGCGAAGAAAGGCATGCAGATCGTGGGCCTCACGTCGGACTGCCTTGATTCGACCATGCAGTTCGCTGCCATCAATGTCGCCGACCATTCGCGCACTCGAATCACCCTGGGTGACCCGCCAGAGCACGCGATACAGCAGGCTCCAGCGCTGCTCGGTGCGATAGCGCGCGGCCATTTCGAGTTCGTCCAGCAGTTGTCGGGGGACGCGAATGCGCGGTCCGCCTTCCGTTGAAGGTGCCGGCGAGGGATCGTCGAATAGCCCTGTCGATTCATCGTCGCTGGCCCAGTTCAGCTCATGTGGCGCGACGCGGCTCTGCAGCAGCGCGCGAGCCCGAACTCGCCACTCCTGGAAGCTTCCATCGAAACGCACCGTGACCATTACCAGAGCGCCAGTTGTGCGGGCGTGTCGCGCAGATGCTGGCGCAGCATGGCCGACTCCTGCCCTGCCAGGCTTGGCCGGTAATCCTGAGTGATGACGAAGGGTTTGGCTTTCTCGAGCGAGCAGCGCAGACGGGTCAGATCCTCGAAGCGGATGCGCTTCTGCCGGCGCAGATCCACCAGGCGTTTCGCGCTGAGCATGCCGATTCCGGGAATGCGGGCGATCATCGTCGGTTCGGCGCGGTTGAGGTCCACCGGAAACTGGTCGCGGTGCGCCAGCGCCCAGGCCAGCTTGGGATCGATATCCAGCGCGAGGTTGCCTGGCCCGCTGAGCAGCTCCCCGGCCTTGAAGCCGTAGCCTCGCATGAGGAAGTCGGCCTGATCCAGTCACTAGATCGGCAGACCCACGTGTAGCGAACGACTGTACATGCTGGTGGTACATCGC
>DJDA01000015.1:509-8652 GCA_002430835.1 Brevundimonas sp. UBA5936 | reverse complement strand
GCCGCCCTGGCCGCCGCCGCGCGCAAGACGGGCCGTCGCCCTCGCGTGCTGGTTCAGGTCAATACGGGCGCTGAGCCGCAGAAGGCGGGCGTCCTGCCGGACGACGCCGACGCCCTGATCGCCGCCGCGCGCGACGTTCACGGCCTGACGGTCGAAGGGCTGATGTGCATTCCCCCGGCCGATGAAGACCCCGCGCCGCATTTCGCCCTGCTGGCTGCGATCGCCGCCCGCAACGGCCTGAGCGTCCTGTCGATGGGCATGAGCGGCGACTATCTGACGGCGATCGAGGCGGGCGCGACCCATGTTCGAGTGGGTTCGGCCCTGTTCGGGGAACGAAATATGGTCCCTGGGGCCTCTTAGGACGCAATATCGCGTTTGGCGCCCTTGGCGTCGGGCCCAAGCCTCGCCATTCTAAAGAGACCATGCGCACGCCCAAGACCATTCTGATCATCGATGACGACAACGACCTGCGCGAGGCCTTGGCCGAGCAGTTGGCGCTTCACGAGGAATTCCGCCCGGCCCAGGCTGCGACGGCGACCGACGGCGTGCGCCAGGCCAAGGAGGCGCGGGCCGATCTGATCCTGCTCGACGTCGACCTGCCCGACATGGACGGCCGCGAGGCTTGTCGCCTGATCCGCAAGGCGGGCGTGTCCACCCCGGTCATTATGCTGACGGCGCAGTCGTCGGATTCGGACGCCATCCTGGGCCTCGATTCCGGCGCCAACGACTATGTCACCAAGCCCTTCCGCTTCGCGGTGCTTCTGGCGCGCATCCGCGCCCACCTGCGCAGCCACGAACAGTCCGAGGACGCCGTCTTCCAGGTCGGCCCCTATGAGTTCCGCCCGGCCTCCAAGCTGATGGTCGACGACAAGGGCAAGAAGGTCCGGCTGACCGAGAAGGAAACCAACATCCTCAAGTACCTCTATCGCGCCGGGGCCAAGCCGGTGTCGCGCGAAGAGCTGCTGACCGAGGTCTGGGGCTACAACGCCGGGGTCACCACCCACACCCTGGAAACCCACATCTATCGCCTGCGTCAGAAGATCGAGGTCGAGCCGGGCCAGGCCCGTCTGCTGCTGACCGACGCCGGCGGCTACCGCCTCCAGCCCTGACCCTCAGATGAGCGAGCGTCGCCCGACCCCGCCGCTGGTGGCGCTTCGGGCGTTCGACGCAGCCGCCCGCCTCGGCAGTTTCCGCGAGGCGGCCGAGGAGCTGGGCGTCACCCCCGGCGCCGTCAGCCGCCATGTGAAGGCTCTGGAGATGCGGCTGGGCCTGCGCCTGTTCGACCGTTTCAACCGCTCGGTGCGCCTGACCGCCGACGGCAAGCGCCTGGCCCAGGGCGTGGCCGACGCCTTCGAGCGGCTGGAAAGCGCGCTGGAGGCCGTGCGCCCGGGTCGTTCGCGCCAGCTGCGCATCACCGCCCTGCCGTCGCTGGCCAGTAAATGGCTGTCGCCGCGCCTGCATCGCTTCAGCGAGGAAAATCCGGATCTGGATCTGATCGTCTTCGCCGAGGACCGCATCGCCGATCTGTCGAACGGCGAGGCTGACGTGGCCCTGCGCTACGGCGAAGGCCCCTATCCGGGCCAGGTGGCGCGGCGGCTGGTCAATGAGCGGCTGATCCCGGTCTGCGCCCCGTCCTTCGCCGCCGTGCGGCGGTTGAACCAGCCGTCCGACCTGCTGGACGTGGTGCTGATCCACGAGACCTGGCACGACATGCCCTACGCCGACCGCATGGGCTGGAAGGCCTGGTTCGAAAGCGCCGGGGTTGATGATCCGCGCGTGAACCACCTGCGCGGCCCCCATTTCAGCCACAGCCATCTGGCGCTGGAGGCGGCCCTGTCGGGACGCGGCGTGGCCCTGACCTCGGCGCCTCTGGCGGCGGACGACCTGCGCGAGGGGCGGCTGATCCAGCCGGTCGATCACGCCCTGACCAACGACCTGGCCTATTGGGCGGTGGTCCTGCCCGAACGCGCGGACGAACCCAAGCTGCGGCGCTTCCTCAACTGGATCGTGGCCGAATCGCGGCTGGATGAGGACGCAGATGCGGATCGGGTGATCTGAAGTCACTTGAGGCGGCCTAACCGTGGTTTGTCCCCGGCGGCCGCGCTTCCTATCTTGAGACCGTTCGGAACTCCCCCGCCGAAAGGAACCAAGTCATGAAACTCGTGCATCCCCGCGCTTCGAGCTTCTCGTTCGAAGGCATCGTCGTCTTCACCGGCAGCGTCACCCTGATCCTTCTGGGCGTGCTGGCCGGCGCCAAGCTGCTGGGCGCAGCCTGAGCCTAACTCAACGCGGGCGCCATTCGCTGAGAAGGGCGCCCGTGGCCCCATCCTCGAAGGCCAGCCGGTCCAGCCGCAGCGCGGCGACGCAGACCGGACGGGCTTCGGCGTCCTTCTGGACGCAATGGACGGCCTTGCCGTCCGCGAAGGCGGTCAGCCGACCTTCCAGCCGCAGCGCATAGCCGCCCGGCGCCGGCGTCGGCGCGACGCCCTTCTCCCCCCGAATGACATGGACATAGGCCTGGCCCTGACGACGGCCCAGGCGTGAGCCGCCCGTTTCAAGCACGGCGGCCAGCCCGGCTGTGCGTTCCGGCTGGACGATTGGCGCCGCCGTGACGTCGTCAACGGTCTTGGCCTCAGCCGTCTTGCCCTCGGCGGGCGTCTTGATCGCCGTTTGAGCCGGCGAAGGCGCGAGATCCGGGGCGGGAGCGGCCAGAGCTGCTGACGCCGGACAGGCGTCCAGGCCGCTCCATGGCCGGGCGATCCAGAAACCTTCGACAGCCTCCCACTTGTCGACCGCTCCTTCGCGGGTCGCGGGGACCAGCGCCGACGCGCCCAGGTCTTCCGGCGTGACCGTCAGGGTCAGGCTTCCGTCTGCATTGCGAACGAGGCGGGGCAGGCCGCCGACCTCGCTGACGACGGCCGCCTCGCCGCCGCAACCGAAGGGCAGGCGCACTGACACCGTTCGGCCGGTCAGGGCCGCGTCGCGGGTCTGGCCGTCGGCCAGGGCGGTTCCGGCCTCGCTCAAGGCGGCCAGCAGGGCGGCGCGGTTCAGGGTGGAGTCCAGCACGACCGTCGGCGGCGGGGCCGGCTCCGCAGGCGCGGCCGGCTCCGGCGGTCGCTGGCACCAGGTCAGAAGCGGCAAGGCCGCCGCCAGGGCGAGCGGCGCGGCGAGACGGGTCGTTGTGATCGACATGGAACCAGCCTAACACGGGAAACGCTGATTGACGCCCCGACCCGTGATCGTGGTCGCGGCTGGGCTGAAAGAGGGGGTCTTGCGCGGGTGACGCTGGACCAAATTATCGCGCTCATCGTTCTGATCGCCGTGGTCGGGCTGATGATCCACGGGCGGATGCGTTCGGACGTGGTGGCGCTCAGCGGCGCGGCGGCCTTGCTGCTGTTCGGCGTGGTGCGCCCGGTCGAGGTGCAGAGCGCCTTCGCCAGCCCGGCGGTCATCGCCCTGGCCGGGCTGTTCGTCATCGCCTACGCCATCGAGCTGTCGGGCCTGCTGGGGTTGATGATCCGCAAGGCGACGTCCTTGTGTCGGCGTTTCGGCGCGACGGGCATCTGGGTGGTGATCGGCCTGTGCGGCTCGGTCGGCGGCTTTCTGAACAATACGCCGGTGGTGGTGCTGGCCGCGCCGGTCGTGCGCGACATGGCCAAGTCGCTGAAGCTGTCGCCCAAGCGGTTTCTGATGCCGCTCAGCCATGTGACGGTGCTGGGCGGCCTGCTGACCCTGATCGGCACCTCGACCAATCTTCTGGTCAACGACATGGCGCGCAACGCCGGTCAGCCGGTGTTCAGCCTGTTCGAGATCACGCCTGTGGGCCTGGTCATCGCCCTGGTCGGCGGGCTGTGGCTCTATTTCTTCGGCGCGCGCCAGCTGGGCCGTACGGCGACCGCCGAAGAAGAGGCCGAGGCCGAACGCGAGCGACAGGAGGCCGAGGCTCGCGCCTTGGCGGACGCCCGAACCCGGACGAAGTCGGCGCGCCTGGGTCGTTGGCGTCTGCCTTTCGCCTTGCCCAGCCTCATGCATCTGGGCGAAAGCCGAAGCCAGCGCGACGGCACCGGCGACGCCCATCTGGGCGACGTCGACCTCTACGCCTCGGCCGACCGGCCCTTGCAGTGGAAGCGGGCGCTGATCGCCCTGGCCGTGTTCGTGATGGTGGTGGCGGCGGCGGGGCTGGGGATCGCGCCCATCGCGGCGGCCGCCTTCGCCGGAGCGGTGGCCCTGATCCTGCTGGGCGTGCTGACGCCGGAAGAGGCCTATTCGGGCCTGAAGCCGGACATCCTGCTGCTGATCGCCGGCATGGTGGTGGTCGGCACGGCGATCGAGGTGACGGGGCTGGCGGCGCAGGGCGCGGGCCTGCTGATCGAGGTGATCCGCCCGTTCGGGCCTCTGGGCGCCCTGATCGTGCTCTACGGCGTGACCCTGTTCGCGACCGAGCTTCTGTCCAACGCCACGGTGGCGGTGCTCGTGACGCCGATCGCGGTCGCCCTGGCCGAGAGCCTAGGGGTCGATCCGCGTCCCTTCCTGGTGGCGGTGATGATGGCCGCCTCGGCCGCCTTCGCCACGCCCTTCGGCTATCAGACCAACGTCCTCGTCTATCAGATGGGCGGCTACAGCTACATGGACTTCGTCCGCGTCGGTACGCCGCTGAACCTGATCACCTGGGCGGCGGCCATGGTCGCCATCCCGATCTTCTTCCCCTTCTGAGGCGGCCTCAGACGTCCAGGTCCATCACGACCGGGGCGTGGTCGCTGGGCCGTTCCCATTCGCGCACGGTGTCGAGGATGCGGGCGCTGCCCTTGACCACGGCGGGCGTCAGGCCGGGCGAGGTCCACAGGTGGTCCAGCCGCAGGCCTCGGTTCGACTTGCGGAAGTCCTTGGCGCGATAGCTCCACCAGCTGGCCAGCTTGACCGGATCGGGGATCTGGTCGCGCACCACATCGGCGAAACCGCCCGCGTCCTGAAGCCGATAGAGCGTCTCGACCTCGCCGGGGGTGTGGCTGACGACCTTGGACATGAAGCGGTGGTTCCAGACGTCGTTCTCGCCCGGCGCGATATTGAAATCCCCGGCCAGAACGAGAGGACGCTGGCGGTCGCGGGTCTTCATCTCGGCGGTCAGCCGCTCATAGAAGTCCATCTTGTGATCGAACTTGGGGTTCAGCGCCCGGTCCGGCAGGTCGCCGCCCGCCGGGATGTAGAAGTTCTGCACCTCCACCCCCTCGACCACGGCCGAAACGCAGCGGGCGTGGCCTTCGCGGCAGACATCCAGCTTGGGGCTGTCGACGATGGGCAGGCGGCTGGCGATGGCCACCCCGTGCCAGCCCTTCTGGCCGCCGATCCGCAGGTAGGGCAGGCCCATGTCGATGAAGGCCTGACGCGGGAACTGGTCCTCGGTGCATTTGATCTCCTGCAGGCACAGGACGTCCGGGGCGTTCTCGGCGACGAAACGGGCGACCTGATCGATGCGCAGGCGGACCGAGTTGATGTTCCAGGTGACGATGCGAAGACTCATGCCAGCGGGCTTAGCAGCTTGGCGGGGCGGGGTCTAAGCCGGTTGTGGCGTGCATTAAAAAAGCGCCCGGAGCGACGTCCGGGCGCATGAAGTTCGTCTCTCTCGCCGCCAGGCGGGGATGAATCCGTGGCGGGCGGGACGGCCGCCGCCGTCCTGTGCCCAAAGTGTCACGCCCGGCGAAAAAGGTCAAACTGTCACAAATTCGCCCTGCTTCTTTTTTGGCGGCGGATCAGTTGCGGCGGCTGCGACGGGTCGGGTCGCGCAGCTGGAACAGGCTGGCGGCCAGGCCCGGCGCCGGTTGCAGCGTGGTCAGCTGGACCCGCGTACGCGACCCTTGCGCGTCGGTGATGGTCCATTCCTGCAGGCGCACGGGCGAACCGGCGAAGGCCAGGATGACCGAGCCTTCGTTGGGGCGGCGCGCGTCGCGGGCGGTGATGGCGAAGGCGCCGGAGTCCATGCGCGTGATCCGATCGATCTTCACGCCCTGATCCAGCCGGACCTCGCGCGCCAGGAAGGTGGACAGCGGGGTCTGGCCCAGCGGCGCCTGACGGAAGACGTTCAGGCGCGGATCCCAACGGCTGACGTTATTGCCGTCGGCGACGACCAGAAGGCCCGCAGGCTCGGTGTACTCGAACCGCATCTTGCCGGGACGTTGCAGATAATAGCGGCCGGTGCGGCGCTGATTGTTCGGCCCGGTCTCGACGAACGTCCCCTGGGCCGTGGTCATGGCGGTCAGATAGGTCTGGGCTTGGCGCAGCACGGCCTGATCGTCGGCCGACAGCCCGGCCTGCGCCAGGACGGCGGCGGGGGCGGCGGCGAGCGCGACCAGGGCGGCGGAGCCGAGGCCGAAGGCGCGGCGGGAAATGCTCATGTCTTTTCTTCTCCCGTTCTGAACGGTTTTCGACCCGGTGAGGGTGGGGGCTTCATCCGGCAGGCTGATGACGCCAGCCTGACCATATTCCGGCGCTCCGATGAAGCGGCGTTCATTGTTTTAGTGTCCTAGCGCTCGCCGCGCGGCGGCTCGCTGCTTGAGGACGTGAGGCGTTTAAGCGTCAGCCGAGGCGTGTTGTTCCTCGTCGTGCGCGATTGGCGCTGAAGCAGCGAGCCGCTGCGCGGCGAGCGATAGCGCCCGGCGGCAAAGCCGCCGCTTCGGCTACCAAGCCGATCACACCATAGGCGGCGGCCCGGCCAGCACCTCACGTTTGCCCGCATGGTTCGCCGGGCTGACGACGCCTTCCTGCTCCATCCGTTCGATCAGGGTTGCGGCGCGGTTATAGCCGATCTGCAGACGGCGCTGGACGTAGGAGGTCGAGGCCTTGCGGTCGCGCGTGACCACGGCCACGGCGCGGTCATACAGGTCGTCGCCGGTGCCGCCGCCTTCATCGCCCATTGCGCCGTCGCCGTCTCCGTCCGGCTCGTCGGTGATCAGGTCGAGGTATTCCGGCTCGGCCTGGGCCTTCAGGTGTTTGCAGACGTCCTCGACCTCCTGGTCGCCGACGAAGGGGCCGTGCAGGCGGGTGATGCGCCCGCCGCCCGCCATATAGAGCATGTCGCCCTGACCCAGCAGCTGCTCGCCGCCCTGTTCGCCCAGGATGGTGCGGCTGTCGATCTTCGAGGTGACCTGGAAGGAAATCCGGGTCGGGAAGTTGGCCTTGATGGTGCCGGTGATGACGTCCACCGACGGGCGCTGCGTCGCCATGATCAGGTGGATGCCCGCCGCGCGCGCCATCTGGGCCAGACGCTGGACCGCGCCTTCCACGTCCTTGCCCGCGACCAGCATCAGGTCGGCCATCTCGTCCATGACCACGACCAGATAGGGCATGGGTTCGGGGCGGATCTTCTCGCTCTCGTAAACCGGGCGACCCTGTTCGTCGAAGCCGGTCTGGACTGTGCGCTCGAAATGCTCGCCCTTTTCCTGGGCCTCGCGGGCGCGCTCGTTGTAGCTGGCGACGTTGCGGACGCCGAGCTTGGACATCCGGCGATAGCGGTCCTCCATCTCGCGCACGGTCCACTTCAGGGCCACGACCGCCTTCTTGGGATCGGTCACGACCGGCGCCAGCAGGTGCGGGATGCCGTCATAGACCGACAGTTCGAGCATCTTGGGGTCGATCATGATGAAACGGCACTCGGCGGGCGAGTGGCGATACAGAATCGACAGGATCATGGCGTTGACCCCGACCGACTTGCCCGAGCCGGTGGTGCCCGCGATCAGCAGGTGGGGCATCCGCGCCAGATCGGCCACATAAGGCTCGCCGCCGATGGTCTCGCCCAGCGCCAGCGGCAGCAGATGGCTCTTCTTGTCGTATTCGCCGGACGCCAGCAGGTCGCGCAGGAAGACCGTCTCGCGCTTGGCGTTGGGCAGTTCGATGCCGATGGCGTTGCGGCCCTGAACCACGGAAATGCGGCAGGCGCGGGCCGACATGGAGCGGGCGATGTCGTCGGCCAGCGCCACAACGCGGCCGTGCTTCACGCCGGGCGCGGGCACCAGTTCATACAGGGTGACGACGGGGCCGGGGCGGATCTGGTCGATCTGGCCGCGCACGCCGAATTCCTGCAGCACGCCCTCCAGCATCTTGGCGTTGGCCTTTAGCGATTCCTCGTCGACGGCGCCGCCGCGCTGGCCGG
>DJDA01000015.1:0-404 GCA_002430835.1 Brevundimonas sp. UBA5936 | reverse complement strand
GCGGTTCGGCCGGGCCGAGGGCGGAGCGATGGGGGCGGGCGCCGCGTCCTCCCACGGCGGGGTGTAGGCGTCGGCCTCGTCGGCATAGGCGTCTGCGTCATCATGGGCCTCAGACGGAGGCGCGAAGGCAGCTTGAGCGGGAGATTGGGCAGGTGCGGCGAGGGGGCCGTCCGCTTCCATGTCGTCGGCTTCGGGCAGGCGATGGCGCGGCTTGCGGGCCGGGACGGCGGCCTCGGCGACGGCGCGCGGAGCCTTGCCCGGTTTGGCGGTCTTGGCCGGTCGGGCGGCGCGGGCTTCGGCGCCCTTCTGAGCGGCCCAGCCTGCGGTGTCGGTGAAGTCGCGCAGGCGCAGGCCCACGGTGTAGGCCAGGCTCCACAACGCCAGCGCCAGGAACAGCAGACCTA
>DJDA01000048.1 GCA_002430835.1 Brevundimonas sp. UBA5936 | reverse complement strand
TCTGCTGACTATGCTAGGCGACGGCGCTATCTTCATGCCGCCACCCTAGCCGCCGCCGGTTCCGGGTCCGTGTCCAAACAGGGTGAACCAATTGCTTCTTTCCACTGACGTCTGGGTCGGCGCCCTGATCCGCCGCGCCGAGCTGGAGGGCGCCAACGCCGTGGTGGTGAAGAAAGGCGACGCCCGCGCCGGGGCCGTCATCGTCAAGGCTTATGACACCACCGCCCGCACCGCCCGTCTGTGGACCGAGGCGACCGGCCAGGACGGCGAGCCCTTATGGATCCAGCCCGTCGCCAGCGAGTTCGAAAGCGAACTGGACGCCTATCTGGACCGCCAACGCCGCTATGACCCCGACCTCTGGATCGTCGAGATCGAGGATCGCCAGGNNCTCTCCCGATGGGAGAGGGTTCAACCGCCAGAACCGCCCTCAAGCAGCGCAAAGCGCGTTAGGGCCGCTCAAAATGGTAACCGCGCCATTCACCGCGTTCGTGAACCGGACCGCAAGCGCGGTCGCCCTACAAACCGTCGCATGGGGCCAGAACGGTCCTGCGAGCGGGCGTGGTCCATGCTGTTTCTCTTGAACGATGTCGTCTTCGATCTGGACGAGGCCTGCCCGGCCCCGAGCCATGACGTGCGCCGCTTCGAGACCCTGTCTTGCGACTATGTGCTGGAGATGGGTTGCGAGCTGTTCGCCGAAGACCCGCTGCTGCATCGCACGGACCCGGCCCGCGCGCGCCGTCTGGCCTGGCTGATCGCGCACAAGGCGCAGGGCGTCAACGCCGCCCTGTTCGCCGCGCCCGAAGCCGGTTGCGCGCCCGAACTGGTCGAGCCGCGCTTCTGCGCGCTGCCGGAAGTCGTCCTGCGCCACCTGCAACAGCGCGCGCGTCGCGGCGCGCTGAACGCCGCGACGGCGGACAAGGCTGTCTGGGGCCGTCTGGCGGCCTGACCGTCCGCCTAGAGGATGATCCCGAACAGGGTGTGCACCACGATCGCCGCCAGGACGATCAGGGCGAACCCCGCCAGAAAGCAGACCAACGGGTGAATCTTGCGCTCGCCCTGTACGGGCGCGACCTTGCCTGGGTGAACCAGAGCCATGACGTTTCCCTTCCCTTGTGCGACGGACTCATGGCCCGCCGTCTCCCGAAAACGAACATGCCTCGAATAACCATCATACGCTAAGGGTCTTTCACGACATCGTGAACGTCGACAATTGAGCCCCGGCGCGGTAGGTCGCGCGTCCTAAAGGAAGCTCTATGTCCAAACTGACCCTCGCCCAGGAGGCCGACCGCCGTCGGACCTTCGCCATCATCGCCCACCCGGACGCCGGCAAGACGACCCTGACTGAGCATATCCTGCTGGCGGGCGGCGCCGTGCGCGCGGCCGGGGCGGTCAAGGCGCGCGGGGAGAACCGCCGCGCCCGGTCGGACTGGATGAAGATCGAGAAGGAACGGGGCATTTCGGTCACCGCCTCGGTCATGACGTTCGAGCACGACGGCAAGATGTTCAACCTGCTGGACACGCCGGGGCACGAAGACTTTTCGGAAGACACCTATCGCACCCTGACGGCCGCCGACTGCGCCATCATGGTGCTGGACGCCGCCAAGGGCATCGAGCCGCAGACGCTGAAGCTGTTCGAGGTCTGCCGCCTGCGCGACATCCCGATCATCACCTTCATCAACAAGCTGGACCGCGAAGCCCAGGATCCAATGGCCCTGCTGGACGAGATCGCATCCCGTCTGCAACTGGATCCCTCGCCCATCTGGTGGCCCGCCGAGAGCGGCAACCGCCTGCGCGGCCTGGCCGAGGTCGGCGGCCAGGGCCGGTTCCAGCCCTATACCCGCAAGACCTCCGACAACGACGGCGAACACCCCGCCCCCCTGCCCTTCGCAGACGCCGCCGCCTTCTTCGAAGGCGCGGAGCAGGCCGACATGGTCGATGCGCTGGAACTGGTCGAGGCGGGCTACAAGCCGTTCGATCATCAGGCGTTTCTGGAAGGGCATATGACGCCCGTGCTGTGGGGCTCGGCCCTGCGCCACTTCGGCATCGAGGAACTGCTGAAGGCCATCGGCGAATGGGCCCCGCCGCCCAAGACCATGAAGGCCCGCAAGGAGGCCCCGCCCGAGACCCGCAACGCCCCGGCGCCCGAGGACATCGCGGTCGAGCCGAGCAAGGATGAAGTCACCGGCTTCGTCTTCAAGGTCCAGGCCAATATGGACCCCAACCACCGCGACCGCATCGCCATGTTCCGCATGGCCTCGGGCAGCTTCAAGCGCGGCATGAAGCTGAAGGTCCAGAACACCGGCAAGCAGCTGTCGGTGAACGCCCCCATCATGTTCTTCGCCTCGGATCGCGAACTGGCCGAGGACGCCTTCGCCGGCGACGTGATCGGCATTCCCAACCACGGCGTGCTGCGCGTCGGCGACAGCCTGTCGGAGAGCGGCCTGGTGCGCTTCGCCGGCCTGCCCAACTTCGCCCCGGAAATCCTGCAACGCGTCCGCGTCAAGGATCCGCTGAAGGCCAAGCACCTGAAGAAGGCGCTGGAGGGTCTGGCCGAGGAAGGCGTGACCCAGCTGTTCCGCCCCGAACTGGGCGCGGACTTCATCGTCGGCGCCGTCGGCCAACTGCAGTTCGAGGTCATGGCCGACCGCCTGGGCGAGGAATACGGCCTGGACGTCATCTTCGAACCGTCGCCTTACGCCGAGGCGCGTTGGGTGGCGGGCGAGAAGGCCGACCTGGAAGATTTCGCCGGCAAATACCGCCCCCAGATGGCGGTCGACATCGACCAGAACCCGGTCTTCCTGGCCAAGTCGAGCTGGGAGACGGGCTACGTCTCCGAACGCTTCCCCAAGATCGCCTTCACCAAGACCAAGGAACGGGGCTGACCCCTCAGGTCTTGCTGATCGACACCCCGCCGTCGACCAGCATGGCCGTCCCGGTCATGAAGCTGGAGGCGTCCGACGCCAGGAACAGGGCGGCGCGGGCGATCTCCTCCGGGCTCGCCATCCGCTTCAGGGCGTGCATGCCCTCGACGAAGGCGATGATCTCGGGCGTGTGGGCGAACTCGCGCCCCGCCTCTGTGTCCGTGCCGCCGGGCAGCAGGCAGTTGCTGCGCACGCCCTTGGCCCCGAACTCGGCGGCGATGACGCGCGACAAGCCGATCAGCCCCGCCTTGGCCGCGCCATAGGCCGCCATGCCCGGCATGCCGATGGCGTGGCCCACAAAGGTCGAGGTGAAGATCAGCGACCCGCCGCCGCGCGCCAGCAGGGCCGGGATCTGATGCTTTGCGCCCAGGAAGGCGGCGGTCAGGTTGACGTCCAGCGTCTCGCGCCAACGCTCCAGCGCGATCTCCGGCGTCGGTTCATTGGCGCCGATGGCACCGGCGTTGTTCAGCGCGATGTCCAGACGGCCGAACCGCTCGACCGCCGTGCGCACCAGCCGCTCGGCCAGGGCCTCGTCGCGGATGTCGCCCGGCACGGCGACGGCGCGGCCGCCCTCAGCCTTGATCGCCGCGACCAGGGCCAGAAGCTCGGCTTCGCGCCGGGCGGTGACGACCACCGCCGCGCCTTCGCGGGCGAACAGACGGGCCGCGGCGGCGCCGATGCCGGAGCTGGCTCCGGTGATGACGGCGACCTTCTCGATGAGTGCAGGCATGACGACCTCGTGCGTGAAAGAGGCCGTCTTCCTTTCATGCCCTCACCGCGTGGTCTGGCGGGGTTCGGACGCGGCGTTCAGGTCGAAGGCGCCACGCGGGGCTCGCGCCCCAGCGCCTGAAACCACGGCAGGAAGATCTGGATCAGCGGGCCGATCCCCACAGCGAAGACCACCGTGCCCAGGCCGACCGAACCGCCCAGCAGCCAGCCTCCGGCCAGGACGCTGACCTCGATCAGCATCCGCGACACCCGGATCGACCAGCCCAGCCGCTGGTTCAGGCCGATCATCAGGCCGTCGCGCGGCCCCGTGCCCATGCCCGCGCCGATGTAGGCGGCCCCGCCCATGGCGGTCAGCAGCACGCCCATCGTCATGAAGGCCAGCCGCAGCGGCAGGCCCGTGATCTCGGGCAGGACGGCCAGGGCCGCATCCATCGACAGGCCGATGACGAAGATGTTGAACAGCGTGCCCAGGCCCGGCTTCTGACGCAGCGGAATCCAGGTCAGCATCACCAGGACGCCCATGATGATCGAGGCGGTCCCCAGGCTGATGCCCGTCCGCAGGGACAGGCCCTGGTGAAAGACGTTCCACGGGTCCAGCCCGAGGTTGGAGCGCACCATCAGGGCGGCGGCCACGCCGTACAGGCACAGGCCCAGTTGAAGCTGGATGAAACGACGCATGAACATGTGCGCCATAAGCCTCTAGATCGGCCTTGCTTTATAGGGCCAATTTCGAGACGGTGGCCTTATGCGCGACACCCTGGTCAACGCCGCCTCCCTGTCGCGTCAGTTGAACGGCTGGCGCGGGCCGGACGGCGAGCCCGCCTATCGCCGCCTGGCCGAGGCGCTGAAGCTCATCATCCTGGACGGGCGGCTGTCGCTGAACGCGCGTCTGCCCGGCGAGCGCCGCCTGGCCGAAACTCTGGGCGTCAGCCGCATCACCGTCAGCGCCGCCCTGGACCGGCTGAGGGCCGACGGCTTCATCGTCAGCCGGACCGGGTCGGGCAGCTTCACCGCCCTGCCCGCCAGCCCGGCGTCGCCGCCCGTGACCTATCTGGACGGGCCGATGCAGAGGGTCGATGCGCCGGGCGTCATCGACATGGCCTCGGCCGCCATGGCCGCCGACGAACAGGTGCACGCCGCCTACGCCCGCGCGCTGGAGGCCCTGCCCGCTCACCTGCCGGGGCCGGGCTATGAGCCGGTCGGGGTCGAGGCCCTGCGCCGCGTCGTCGCCGACCGCTACAGCGACGAGGGCATGGCCACCACGGCGCAGCAGCTGGTGGTCACGGCGGGCGCGCTGGGCGGGCTGGCGCTGCTGCTGCGGG
>DJDA01000134.1 GCA_002430835.1 Brevundimonas sp. UBA5936 | reverse complement strand
TCAGACCGCGGCCGCCAACCCGCCCAGCGTGACGCGCGAGTTCCGCGACTGGACAGCCACCTGCGACAACACCAACCACTGCGTCGCCTTCGGACCGGGCGAGAATGAGATGGGCTTCGTCCTCGTCTCGCTCGCCCCCGGCCCTGAGGCGCGGCCCGTCGTCCACATGGGCGGCTGGGGCCTGGAGGACGGCGAAGGCTCCGTCTACGCCGAGATCGACGGCCATCGCCATGCGGGCCAGAACGCCAAGATGGACGAGGAAGGCGACGTCATCGCCTTCAACACGCCCTCGGCCCAGTTGATGAACGGCCTGGGCAATGGCGCCGCCATGTCGATCCGACGCGGCGACAAGCAGATCAAGGTCAGCCTGGGCGGGGCCGCCGCCGCCTTCCTATGGATCGACGAGCGTCAAGGACGGCTGGGCACGACCACCGCCCTGATCCGTCGCGGCGACCGCCCGGCCTCCAGCGTCCCCGCCGCCCCGGCCGCGCCGCGCGTGACCGTGGCCGCCGCCGTGTCCCAGAACGGCCTGGTGCAGGACGACCTGTCGCCGGCGCTGCTGGCCCACCCCAAGGTCAAGGAATGCCTGGCCACGAGCCGCAAGGGCGAGCGGTTCGAGCCGGACGTCGAGGTCGCCCGCCTAGCCTCCGACAAGCTGCTGTGGAGCGTGCCGTGCGGCGAGGGCGCCTACAACTTCACCCAGGTCTATTTCATCACCCCGGCGGACGGGACCGCGCCCCAGCCGGTCGCCTTCCCCACGGCCACGGGCAGCCACGACGAACTGGTCAACAGCCGCTATGACCCCAAGAGCCGCACCCTGTTCGCCTTCGGGCGCGGGCGCGGCATCGGCGACTGCGGCCGCATGGGCGTCTGGGCCTGGACCGGCGAAAGCTTCGCCCTTCTGGACGAGAAAAACATGCCGAGCTGCACCGCCATACCTCAAGATCTGTGGCCGACCACCTGGCGCGCGATCGAGGGTTAAGTCATGAGATTCAATACTGTTTTAGGCGCCGCCGCCCTGGGGTTTGCCCTCATGGCGGGGCTGCCGCCCAACGAGGCTTCGGCCCAGACCCAATGCCCGGTCGGCACGGCGACCGGGTCGGCGACCTGCGCCCCGGACGCCCCCCAGGGCGTGGACACCAGCACCATGGGCTATCGCGAGCGCGTCGAGGGCCTGGGGGCCTTTGCGTTCAACACCGACACCGGCGCGGTCTATCCCTATGTCCTGCAGGGCCACAACATAGAAGCGGCCATGTTCAACGCCATGCGCAAGTGCGAGCAGCCGGACCATGCCTGGGGCGTCAGCATGCGCGCGCCGACCGAGCCTGACGCCAACTGCGCGCCGGTGGCGTCCTGGCGCAACGCCTGTTCGGCCGTGGCCTCCGGCCAGATCGACGGCTTGACCCGCTTTTTCTCTACGCCGGCGCGCAACGCCCGCACGGCCCGCGCCAACGCCCTCAGCCAGTGTCAGGCCAGCGGCGGCGCCGACTGCGCCATGGCCCACGACGCCGTCTGCACCTCGCGCTCCACCCGCACCACCCGCTATTGACGACCGCCCCTAGGCATCGACCGGGCCAATAAAAAAGGCTGTCTTCACGTTAAGTGTTGGCGAACTAGCGGCCTCACGCGCGTTGTTTCTTCTGCCCGTCATCCTCGCCCTTGTGGCGAGGATCCAGAACCTCGACGTGCGCCTTGGTTTAAGCAGATCGTTTAAAATGGCTTTGGCTGCGTGTCTGGATCCTCGCCACAAGGGCGAGGATGACGCAGCTGTAAGCGAGGACGCCGACACTCAACGTCAATTCAGCCATAAAAAAGGGCCGGAGGATCAACCTCCGGCCCTTCCTGTTTCTAGGAAGCGCTTAGGCGCGCATCCGCCCTTCCAGCACCGCCAGCGGCAGGGAGCCGCTGCCCAGCACCTTGTCGTGGAAGGCGCGCAGGTCGAAGCCGGGCTTGGCTTCCGCCTCCTTGCGCAGGCGCGCGATGACCGTGTGGCCGACCTTGTAGGAACAGGCCTGGCCCGGCCAGACCGAGTAGCGGTTGATCTCGCTGTTCGAGGCGTCCAGCGGCTTGGCGCCCGAAGCCGCCATATAGTCGACCGCCTGCTCGCGGCTCCAACGTTCGGAGTGGATGCCGGTGTCGACCACCAGACGCACAGCCCGGAACAGATAGGACATCAGGAAGCCCACCCGGCCCAGCGGATCGGTGGCGTAGGCGTCCAGATCGTCCGCCGCGACCGCCTCGGCGTACAGGGCCCAGCCTTCGTTATAGGCCGAGAAGCCGCCCGCGCGGCGCCATTGCGGCAGTTCGCCCGACTCGCGTTGCAGCGCCACCTGCAGGTGGTGGCCCGGCGAGGCCTCGTGATAGGTCAGGGTCGGCAGGGCGAACTTCGGCCAATTCCCGCTGTCGCGCAGATTGATGTAGTAGGCGCCCGGACGCGAGCCATCCAGCGGCGGCCCCTGATAGTAGCCGCCCGGCGCGCCCGACTGGATCGACACCGGCACGCGGCGCACCTCGACGTGGGTCTTGGGCAGGCGGCCGAAGACGGCGGGCAGTTTCGGCTCCAGCGCGGCGACCTGTTCGTTCAGCCACTTCAGCAGCTCTTCCTTGCCCGCGTCGGTGTTGGGGAACAGTTGCGCCGGATCCTTGTTCAGGGCCTGAACCCGCTCGCCGACCGTGCCCTGGGTCATGCCCTGCGACTTCAGGATGCCGTCGATCTCGGCGGTGATCTCGGCCACCTGCTCGCGGCCCATGGCGTGGATCTCCTTGGCCGAGAGCGTGGTCGTCGTGTTCGACTTCAGCCCGGCGGCGTAGAAGGCCTCGCCGTCCGGCAGGCGCCACACGCCCGCGTCGTGCACGGCGTCGGGGCGGATCTTCTCCAGCGCCTCGATCTGACGGGCCAGGGCGGGCTTGATCTTCTGATCGACCAGGGCGACGGCGCGTGCGTCGTAACCCGACAGGTTCAGCGCCCCAGCCTTGCGGGCCAGCGACTTGATCATGGACATGTCGGCGGCCGAGGTATCGCGCAGGGTGCGGATCTGCGGCAGCATCCGGTCGATGATGAAGTCCGGCGGAATGACGCCCAGCCCGGCGTCCTCGCGGATCTTGGCCGTCTCGCCGTCCAGCACGCCGGCGAAGGCGTCCAGGCGCGACAGGAAGGCGTCAGCGCCCGCCGCATCCTCGATGCGGTGCTGGTTGTCCATGAAGTCCGGCATGGAGAAATAGCCGCCCGACAGCTGGGTCACGACATAGGGAGACGGGCGGCCCGGCCCGGCGCCGTAGTCGAAGCGCGCCGTCTCGGCCGAGGTCTGACGTCCGAAGGCGGCGATGGCGTAGTTCAGCGCCCCGGCCTCGGACAGGCCCGTCTGGTCGAAGGCGCGCAGTTCGGCCCAGCGACCGACCGCCTTGTCGCGATCCTTGCGGATGGCGTCCGGCCCGGCTTCGCTCAGCTTGGACGACAGGCCCGCGCGGGCGCCCTTGTCCAGGCCCAGGTTGGTGGCGCGCTCGGGCGCCTCGTCGATGTCGGCCTCGAACCAGCCGTCCAGCAGGGCGTTCAGGCGCGTATCGGCGTCCGACACGGCCGCGGCGGCTTGCGCCAGCGAAGGCGCGGCGACAGCGGTTGCGGCGGCGGTCAGAAGAAGGCGGCGGCGGTCGATCATTCGGATATTCCCCCAACGGAGCCGCGCCGCGCCGGACGCCGCTCCCAAAGCTTACTGAAATGACGGACCGGCGCGCCCGTATGAGGTCCAGCCGTCAGGCCGGGGTCCAGGCGTTCATGGTCCGCTCCAGAACCGTCAGCGGCACGCCGCCCAGGCTCAGGCCGGTGTCATGGAAGCCCTTGATGTCGAAACGCGATCCCAGACGCTTCTTGGCGTCCTCGCGCAGGCGCACCCAGGTGGTATGGCCGACCTTGTAGCTGGACGCCTGACCCGGCCAGACGCAGTAGCGCTCGACCTCGGTGGCGATGCTGGATTCCTGATCGCCCAGGGTATCGACCATGTAGCGGATGCCCTGTTCGCGGCTCCAGCGCTTGTGGTGCAGACCCGAGTCCACGACCAGCCGCGCGGCGCGGAACATCAAGGATTGCAGGTAGCCGATCTGGCCGAAGGGGTCGTTCTCATAGGCGCCGATCTCGTCCGCCAACTGCTCCGAATACAGGCCCCAGCCCTCGGAATAGGCCGAGAAGCCCATGACCTTCATCAGCAACGGGGTGTCCGGCTGCTCCATCTGCAGGGCGATCTGGAAGTGATGGCCCGGCACCGCCTCGTGATAGGTCAGGGTCGGCAGGGTCCACTTGGGCCACTCCGCCGTGTCGCGCAGATTGATGTAGTAGGCGCCCGGACGCGACCCATCCAGGGCAGGCGCCATGTAGTAGCCGCCCGGCGCCCCGGCCTCGATGGCCTTGGGCACGCGACGAATGTCGCACGGCGACTTGGGCAGGCGGCCGAAATAGTCCGGCATGCGGGCCTGCATGGCCGCCATCTGGACGTTCAGCTCCTTCAGCAGCTCTTCCTTGGCTTCATCCGTGTTTGGATAGACGAAGCGCGGATCCTTGCCGAGGGCGGCGATGCGCTGGCCGACCGTGCCTTGCGTCAACCCTTGCGCCTTCAGCAGGCCGTCGGCGCGGGCCGAGATCTCGGCCACCTGATCCAGCCCCATCTGATGCACCTCGTCCGGCGTCATCGCAGAGGTGGTGTAGTTCTTCAGCCCATAGCGATAGTAGGCCTCGCCGTCCGGCAGACGCCACACGCCGCCGTCGTGCGTCGCGCCCGCGCGCACCGCCTTCAGGGCGTCGGCCTGGCGCTGGATGGCCGGATAGACCTCTCGCGTCAGGATCGTCTGCGCCCGCGCGGCCCAGTCGCCGGGGATGTTCTTCTCGGCCGTGCGGCGGGCGATCGACTGGCTCATGGCCGAGTCGGCCACGGCCGTGCCGGTGATGGCGCCCATCTGCGTCAGGGTGCGGTCGATGACGAAATCCGGCGGCACGGCCCCGGCGGCGTAGTCGATCCGCATCCGCTCGCGTTCGTCGTCCAGACTGCGGGCGAAGTCCGACAGGCGCGACAGATAGGCCTCGGCGTCATCCGCCGCCTCGATGCGGTGCTGGCTGTCGAGGAAGTCCGGGATCTGCTGGTACGAGCCGCCCAGTTGGCTGACCGTATAGGGCGAGGGGAACATCCCGCCGCCATAGGGGAAGGCGTAGCCCTCCTTCACCGTCTCGCCGAAGAAGGTCAGGGAGTCGTGATAGATCTGCTCCTTGGCCGGCAGGGCGTTGCGGTCGATGGCCGCCATGTCCTTCATGGCGGCGACGAACTTGACCTTGTCGGCCTCGACCTTGGCCTGGCTGCGGTCGCTCAGCTTGAAGCGGGCGTCGGCGTGTTCGCCCCGGTCCATGCCCAGCATGGTCAGGGATTCCGGGTCCGTCAGGAGCATCTCCTGCGCGATCCGATTCATCAGGGCGTTGAAGTCGGCCGAGGCGGTCTGCGCCGCAGCGCCGTGGGCGAGGGCGCGAACCGGGCCGACAGCGGCCAGCGCTCCCCCCGCGGCGACCGACATCAACAGGCGGCGGCGATCCATCATGAGCTTCCTCCCAAAAGCGATGGGCCGGGATGCTAGCGAAGCGATGGCCGCCCGCAAGGCTTGATCGTCGCCTTGCGGATTAAGTCTGCGTCATTCGTGGTTCAGCGCGTCCTCAGCGCTGCACATGGGCCTTGATGCAGTCGCGCACGGCGCGCTTCAGATCGCCGGGCGCGTTCGGCTCGTCCACGCCCTCGGCGGCGAAGACGGCGCGCATGGCGGCGTCCAAGCCCTTGGGCAGGGCGTCGATCACCTTCTTCTGCCCCTTTTCATGCAGGCAGAAGCCGACCTGGTTACACAAGTCGGCGAACATGGCGTCGAAATCGGGGGCGGCGTTGGTCATCACACTCAGGCTTTCAGCCGCTTGGCGTGGAAGGCCACATGGTCGTCCACGAAGCTGGCCATGAAGAAGTAGGAATGGTCATAGCCCGGCTGCATGCGCAGGGTCAGCCCCTGTCCGACCTTTTGCGCCGCCGCCTTCAGAAGTTCCGGCTTCAGCTGATCGGTCAGGAAGGAATCCGCGTCGCCCTGATCCACCAGGATGTCGTCGAACACGCCCTTGGCCGCCCCGCCTTCGATCAGCAGGGCCGCGTCATGTTTCGCCCATTCCGCCCGGTCCTCGCCCAGATAGGCGGTGAAGGCCTTCTCACCCCACGGACACCGCGTCGGCGAGGAAATCGGCGCAAAGGCCGACACCGACCGGAACAGTTCGGGATGCCGTAGGGCCAGCGTCAGCGCCCCATGCCCGCCCATCGAATGACCGAAGACGGAGCGCGTCTTCGTCGTCGGGAACTCAGCGTCGATCAGCTCGATCAGTTCGCCCGTGACATAGGTCTCCATGCGGAAATGCGGCGCCCACGGGCCTTGCGTCGCATCGACATAGAAGCCCGCGCCCTGCCCCAGATCATAGGCGGCGTCGTCGGCCACGCCTTCCCCGCGCGGCGAGGTGTCCGGCGCGACGATGATGACGCCGTGTTCGGCGGCGGCCTTATAGGCCCCGGCCTTGGTGGTGAAGTTGTCCTCGGTGCAGGTCAGACCCGACAGCCAGATCAGGACCGGGAACGGGCCTTCGCCGGCCGGAACGAAAACCGACAGCGTCATGGGCGTGCCCGTCGTCGCGCTGTCGTGCTTCAGATAGCGCAGCGTCCCGCCGTGAACGACGTGGCTCTTGACCGTTTCCATCAACTCGAACTCCTGAAGATCAGTCCGGCCAGACCCTGGCCATGAAGGCGTCATCGAGGACGCCGCCATCCTTGGAAAAATGCGCGTACCAGTCGCGCGGGATCGGGGCGACCGCCCCCTGGGGCTGCGCGCCGCCGCCCCAGGCGTCGAACTGCAGGCCGACCAGGATCGGCCCCTCGCGCACCGACGGCGCCGGAACCGCCCCGGCGGCGGCGGTGATCGCCGCGACGACCTCCGGCTTCATCGACGGCTCTCCGCTGACGACGAAGGCCCTGGATCGTTCGCCCGGCTTGACCATCAGCAACAGCATGCCCGAGGCGCCGGGCTGCGAAGGCTGCGCCTTTGCTGCAGCGGCCACAGCCTCATCGACGGTCTTCAGATAGGGAGACAGGTCGGCGACCTCGACCCTCTGCTTCATGACCGGGTCGGGCAGGTAGAGCACCACCTTCTTCTGGACCCAGGCCTCGGCAGGCGCCGCAGCGGGCGCATCCGCCCCGCCCGGCGTGCAGGCGGCGAGCGCCGTGACGGCCAGAACGGCCATGATCGACGCAGTCGCCGCCTTCATCTTCATCGCCTCAATCCTCAGCCCGGCCGGTGAACGGCGCAGATCTTGTTGCCCGACGGATCGCGCAGATAGGCCAGGTGCATCGCGCCGAAAGGCGTGTTGCGCGGCCCGGCCGGATCCTCGATCGCCACGCCACCCGCCGCAACCCCGGCCTCGGCGAAGGCGACGACCGCCTCGGGGCTGCTGGCGAAGAAGCCGATGGTCCCGCCGTTGGCGTGGCACGCCGCCTGGCCGTCGCGCGGCTTGACCACGCCCAGCATCCCGCGCGGGGTCATGTACCAGACCCCCGGCATGGGCGCGTCGCTGGGCGTGCCCGGCTGGTGGCCCAGAGCCCCCAGAACGGCGTCATAGAATTTGTGCGAGGCTTCGAGGTCGTTGGCCCCGACAGTGACGTGCGTAAACATGGTGATCCTCCCAGATCCGCCCGATCATAGCGCCGGGCGCGGCAAGCTAAGCCGACAAGGTTTCGTTTGGCAACGAACTTTGCTGCACCTGCTCAGTCGGGCCGCGCGCCCTCGCGGGCGTAGCCGCCCATCAACTCGGCGTAATCCTCGGGCGGCGGGAACTCAGGATAGCCGAGCTTGGCCCCCGACTGAGCGCCGGGCAGACGCTCCGTCGTCCAGGTGTCGGCGTAGGGAACGAACCACGCCCCGTCGTCCAGCAGGCTGGGCCTCAGGTTGACGAACTGCCCCCCGGCGATGCCGCGCGTGAACAGCCAGGTCTTGCACGACGGACAGAAGTGATGCTCCGGCACGGGATTGCGCAGGCCGCCGATCTCCGTCTCGCCCTCGACCGTCAGCCCCGCGCTGGGCAGCATCAGGCTCAGGGAATAGGCGCCGCCCGTCAGCTTCTGACAGGCGCGGCAATGACAGGCCGCCGCGAAGACCGGCGCCTGGACGACCTGAACTTTCACCTGCCCGCAGAGGCAGGCCCCCGTCCACGGCAGTTTCCAGTCGCCCATGGCTGAATCCCTCTCGTTAGAAGACGATGACCGAACGAATGCTCTTGCCTTCATGCATCAAATCGAAGGCCTCGTTAATCCGCTCCAGCGGCAGGGTGTGGGTGATCATCGGGTCGATCTCGATCTTGCCGTCCATGTACCAGTCGACGATCTTGGGCGTGTCGGTGCGGCCGCGCGCCCCGCCGAAGGCCGAGCCCTTCCAGACGCGGCCCGTGACCAGCTGGAACGGACGGGTGGCGATCTCCTTGCCCGCCTCGGCCACGCCGATGATGACGCTCTCGCCCCAGCCGCGGTGACAGGCTTCCAGCGCCTGACGCATGACCACGGTGTTGCCGGTGCAGTCGAAGGTGTAGTCGGCGCCGCCCCCGGTCAGCTCGACCAGATGGGCCACCACGTCCGACACGTCCTTGGGATTGACGAAGTGGGTCATGCCGAAGCGACGGCCCCATTCCTCCTTGTCGCCGTTGATGTCGACGCCGATGATCATGTCGGCCCCGACCATCTTCAGCCCCTGGATGACGTTCAGGCCGATGCCGCCCAGACCGAAGACCACGGCGTTGGCGCCCGGCTCGACCTTGGCCGTGTTGACCACCGCACCCACGCCCGTCGTCACGCCGCACCCGACGTAGCAGGCCTTGTCGAAGGGCGCGTCCTTGCGGATTTTCGCCACCGCGATCTCGGGCAGGACCGTATAGTTCGAGAAGGTCGAGCAGCCCATGTAGTGGTGAAGGGTCTGACCCTTGTAGGAAAAGCGCGAGGTGCCGTCCGGCATCAGTCCCTTGCCCTGCGTGCCCCGGATCGAGGTGCACAGGTTGGTCTTGCGGCTCAGGCACGACTTACACTGGCGGCATTCCGGCGTGTACAGCGGGATGACGTGATCGCCGACCGCAAGACTGGTTACGCCCGGCCCCACCTCGACCACCACGCCCGCGCCTTCGTGGCCCAGGATCGAGGGGAAGAGACCCTCGCTGTCCAGACCGTCCAGCGTATAGGCGTCGGTGTGGCACACGCCCGTCGCCTTGATCTCGATCAGCACCTCGCCCGCGCGCGGACCTTCCAGATCGACCTCGACGATCTCGAGCGGGCGTTTGGCTTCGAACGCGACGGCGGCGCGGGTTTTCATGATGAGTGGTCCTTCGGACGTCCCTAACGCTCGCGACACGGTCGCTCGCTGCTTCAGGGACATGAGGTGGGCGGGTGATTTGGCGACCTTACTACGCCGCGCCGCGCTTGGCCGAAACGGCGACAACCGCAAAACATTATTGCTGTTGAGCAATAATCCTGATCCAACGTCCCCATGAGCCGCTGGGACGGGATCGACGAATTCACCGCTGTCGCCGAACAGGCCAGCTTCTCGGCCGCCGCCCGGCGCCTAGGCCTGTCGACCTCGGCCGTCAGCCGCGAAATCGCCCGGCTGGAGGATCGGCTGCAAACGCGCCTCCTCCACCGCACCACCCGCCGGGTCGAACTGACCGACGCAGGCCGCGACTTCCTCGCCCGTTGCCGCCGCCTGATCGACGAACGCGACGAGGCCCTGGCGGCCGTCCAGCCGGACGACCAGGCCCCGCGCGGCCTGCTGCGCATGACCTGTTCCGTCTCCTATGGCGAGCGGTTCATCGCGCCCGCCGTCAACGCCTTCGCGCGCCAGAACCCCGAACTGAGGATCGAGCTCGACCTCGACAATCGCCTGCGCGATCTGGTCGGCGACGGCTATGATCTGGCGGTGCGGTTCGGCCATCTGACCGACTCCCGACTGATGGCGCGGCGGCTGGCGTCACGGCGGCTGATCCTGTGCGCCAGCCCCGACTATCTGGCCCGCCGCGGCGCGCCCCGCGACCTGTCCGAGATCGCCAGCCACGACGGCCTGATCGGCTCGGCCGAACACTGGCGCTTCACCGAGGCAGGGCGCGAAGTAACGCTTCGCCCCACCGGCCGCTGGCGCTGCAACTCCGGCGCGGCGGTGCTGGACGCCGCCCTGCAGGGCCTCGGCCTGTGCCAACTGCCCGACTTCTACGTGGCCGAGGCCCTGTCGTCGGGCGCCCTCGTCTCCCTGCTGGACGAGGCCCGCCCGCCCGACGAAGGCGTCTGGGCCGTCCACCCCCACCCCCGCCACGTCCCGCCCAAGGTCCGCGCCATGATCGACTGGCTGCACGATCGTCTGTCCGCGCCGGGCGTTCGAAATCAGGGCTAGACTGATGGTGATGAAGAGCCTGAGTCCCGCCTATCTGAAACTCCGCCGTCGAGTGGACGCCCTGCTGTCAAACCCCGCACAGCATATTGAGGTCGGCCCTTTGTATATTCGACGAAATGATCTGATAGCCGCCATTCCTTTCGCGGCGTTCGCCCCACTCATTCTTTTTCATCTTCTCGTCATCCCTCTACCATGGACAGCTTGGCTGCTGGCCCTCCCGTGGGCTGCGACGTCAGGGATCTTCCTAGGATGGCGGGCCTGGCGGTTGATCCGGGCCGACAGCATCAAGTCCGCGCGCGACTATGATCGGCGCGCCAAATTCCTGTTGCCGCCTGAGTACGCTGCCTCAGAAAGCCTGCTGGCGCACCAGCGACGCAAGCGGAGATCCAAGCGATGAACCTCGTCATCCTGACCGGCGCCGGCGTCTCGGCCGAGAGCGGCGTGCCGACCTTCCGCGCCTCGGACGGCCTGTGGGAGGGACATCGCGTCGAGGCCGTCGCCACGCCCGAAGGCTTCGCCGCCGACCCGACCCTGGTGCAGGACTTCTACAACCAGCGACGGCGACAGTTGGCGAACGTCCACCCCAACGCCGCGCACCGGGCGCTGGCCGATCTGGCGGCCCGGTGGACGGGCGATTTCCTGCTGGTGACGCAGAACGTCGACGACCTGCACGACCGCGCGCACGCGAACGTCCCGCCCACGCCGGGCTTCGAGCTGATCCACATGCACGGCGAACTGAAGAAGGCGCGCTGCACCGCCTCGGGCGTCGTCTGCGACTGGCATGATGATCTTGAGCCCGCCCACGCCTCGCCCCATCACCCGCACGGAACCTTGCGCCCACACATCGTCTGGTTCGGCGAAATCCCGCTGGAGATGGAACGGATCGAGGCGGCGCTGGCGCGCTGCGATCTGTTCGTCTCCATCGGCACCTCGGGCGCGGTCTATCCGGCGGCGGGCTTCGTCCAGCTGGCGCGCATGGCCGGCGCGCGGACGGTGGAGATCAATCTGGAGCCGACGCAGGGCGCGGGCCTGTTCGACGAGGGCGTCTACGGCCCCGCCAGCGAGACCGTGCCCGCCTTCTTCGGCGCGCTGTAGCCCCCTCTCCCAACTGCCGTCACCCTCGGGCTTGACCCGAGGGTCCAGCAGCGCCGACGCCTCCCGCCCTCGCCCTGCGCCTCACACGTCCAGGACGCTGAATCCTCGGGTCAAGCCCGAGGATGACGGCGGATAAAAGAACCCTACCCCCTCGGCCCGAACAGGATGATCGCCGCGCCGACCAGGCAGACCGCCCCGCCGATGACGTCCCAGCGGTCCGGTGGCGTCTTTTCGACCAACGCCATCCACGCCAGCGACGCCACGATATAGACCCCGCCATAGGCCGCGAACGCCCGCCCCGCCGTCTCGGCCGGAACCAGCGCCAGCAGCCACGCAAAAGCGACCAGACACAATACGCCCGGCGCCAGCCACCACGGCGAGCGATCCAGCTTCAGCCAGGCCCAGAAGGCGAAACAGCCGCCGATCTCGGCGAGGGCGGCGAGAGGATAGACGAGGGCGAGTTTCATGCGGCTCCTTCAGAAAAGGGCTACGCGCTTCACCCCCGCTCATCCCGGCGGACGCCGGGAGCCAGTACTTTGGCTTCGAAGCGCTACGCCTGATGGTTGAGGGTTGAGTCTGGCGCTCCCACTGGATCCCGGCGTCCGCCGGGATGAGCGGATTGAGAGGTAAGCCTACTCCCCCTTCTTCGCCGCCTCGGCCCGTTCCGCCGCCAGCTTGGCCAGCACGCGGCCGCGGCCCTTGGCCAGGGCGTGAATGGCGCCGCGCATGGTGGCGACTTCCTGCTCGGTGAAGGCGGCGCGGCCCAGCATGACGCGCAGGTTCTGGCTCATCGAGCGCTTCTTCTCCGGCGGATAGAAGAAGCCGCCGTTGTCCAGCTCCGCCTCCAGATGCTCGTACATGCCCAGCAAGAGGTCGTTCGACGCGGGCGGCTCGCCCTCGCGGAAGCGCGGCGGCGGGGCGTCCAGGATCAGGGTGCGCCACTCATAGGCGTTGATCGCCACCGCCTGCGCCAGGTTCAGCGAGTGGTGCTTGGGATCGATCGGAATGGTGGTGATCCCGGCGCACAGGGCGATGTCGCCCGTCTCCAGCCCCGCCCGCTCGCCGCCGAACAGCAGGCCGGTCTTCAGCCCCGACGCCGTGTCGTCGTACAGGATGCGCGCGCTCTCACGCGGAGTGCGCACCGGCTGGCGCGTCTCGCGCGGGCGGGCGGTGGTGGCGAAGACGGTGTTCAGGTCGGCGATGGCCTCGGCCACGCTGTCGAACACCTTGACCCCGTCCAGCACCCAGTCGGCGCCGGACGCCGTGGCCCAGGCGCGCTCCTGGGGCCAGCCGTCGCGCGGGCTGACCAGCCGCAGTTCCGAAAGGCCAAAATTGGCCATGACACGGGCGACCGCGCCGATGTTGTCGGCCATCTGGGACTTGTCGAGGACGACGACGGGAGGGGTGAGTTCAGTCATCCGCCTCCCCTACCCCCGCGCGCCGCCCGGCGAAAGACGTCAGTCCTCGCCGACCATCGAGGTCCACGGATCGTCGCGGCCCGCCTCGACCTCGGCGACCTTGACCGCCGGCCAACCGATGCTGCTGTTCGCCGACACGCGCCAGGCCGCCGACACGAAGTCGCGCAGCTCCGAGGCCCCGGCCGCCAGCCGCTCATTGACGAAGACGGCGCCGCGCGGGTCCGTGTCCTTGAACGCGCCCGCCTTCTCCATCCGATAGAAGGGGATCACCGTCGTCAGGGTGGCGTTCAGGTGCGAGGCCGTGCGCGCGCGCAGGTCGAAGCCTTCGACGTTCATGGGCGCCATGGCCGCCTCGACCGCATCCAGACGCAGGGTGCGGCTGGTGAAGGCGCCCTCGAAATCGCCGTGGGTGCGGCGCGACTTGGTGAAGCCCTCGGGATTGGTCTCGCCCGCCCAGCCGTTGAAGTGGATGGTCGTGTGGTGCGGCTGGGACGCATCGCCGACGAAGTGGCTCAGCACGCCGATGTCGCGCAGGATCAACTGCTCGCGGCGTTCGCGGTCGGCGCGATACCAGGCCTGCTTGGCCAGATCCGGCTCGCGCGCCTCGGCGGCGGTCAGCACGCGCCAATAGGCGAAGTCACGCTCCAGATTCTGCCAGGCGTCCATGATGGCGTAGGGCAGGTATCCGGCCTTATCCACGTCCAGACCGGCGCGGGTCAGGGCGGCGTCGTATTCCGACTTCAGGCGCGGCAGGTCGGCCATGGTCATGCCCCGCGCATCCATCACCCGGCCCTGATCGTCCATGTCGACGAAGTGGGCGGTGTCGCGCTCGCGGTCATGCGGCTGACCCGCGCCCTTCCAGCGGTCCGGCTCGCGCGAATATTCGCCGACGTCAGACGCGGCCCCGGCCGTGCGCAGGAAGGCCGGCAGATCGCCCGGCAGGGCCCGCATGGCCGCCACGCCGATCACCCGGTGGCCCGAACTGCCCCAGGCCTCGACCTGAACGGCGGGCGCCGCGACCAGCATCAGGGCGGCGGCGGAAATCATCAGGCGTTTGACTTGTCGGTTCATGAGACGGCGCCGTGGGAAATTTCAGAAGGGGAAACGACGGCTTATCTCATTCCCGCGCCCGCCTCCACCCGCCGATCACGTCAGCCATAACGCCGATCACGCCGTCGTTATCTTGGCGCCTCGGCCAGCTTTTCTTGCCAATAAAGTGTTAGCGCACACGATCAAGACGTTAACGGCGAAGAGACGCGCATCAGTATAGAACTGAAATTCGGTCAATACTGATATCATATAGTCTCGATAGTCTGAGACAGATGCGCGATAGACTGGCCCCATTTGCGCCTTATCCACTACCGATACAGCGACTGATCTCATTCGCCGCAATTGCGCCGCAATTCGTCGTCAGAAACCGCCCTGCCGGAGCGTGTCGGGACCGGTGCTGCATGAAGTTTGATCGATGTTGAGCACGGCCGCCGCGCTTGCCATGTTGTGGACCATGGCCTTCTCCGGGTCCGGAGAGCCTGTCCCTTACGAAACGGCCGTCGCCCGCGACGCCGCTGTCGTAGAAGCCGCCGCGACGGCCCCCGGTTCCATCGATTCCGCCGAAACGGCGGACCTGTCGGCTGAACAGCTCGAGCTGATGGCCGGCGATCCCGACTGGCGCGCCTCGGCCCGCCTCTATCATGCCGGCGGCGGCGGAGCGACCGGCAACGATTCCCTGGGCTGCCGCCCGATTCCGATGCGCACGGTCGCGGTCGACCCGCGCGTCATCCCGCGCCGCACCAAGCTGTTCATCCGCGAGACGGTCGGCCTGCAGATGGCCGACGGCACGGTGCACGACGGCTACTGGTACGCCTCCGACACCGGCGGCGCGATCAAGGGCGCCAAGATCGACCTCTACACCGGCCACGGCCGCGCCTCGATGCGCCCGGCCATGAGCCTGAACATGAAGACCCTGACTATCGCCGACGCGGGCGACTTCGACGGCTGCCCTCCGGCGTGGGAAACGGCCTCGAACTGAGGCCTTTCAGCCTGACGACAAAAAGGGCGGCCGGATCGAACCGGCCGCCCTTTTTCGTTGGGCCTCAGCCCGCCTTCAGAACTTCCGCCTGCCGCTGACCGTCTCGAAGAACAGGCGGAAGTCGCCCATCAGGCTCCACAGCGGATATTTGAACGTCGCGGGCCGGTTCTTCTCGAAGAAGAAATGCCCCACCCAGGCGAAGCCGTAGCCGACCAGCGGCATGGCCAGCAGCCACCAGGGGTTCAGGGTGAAGCAGAAGGCGACGAAGGCCACAATCACCAACCCCGTCCCGACCACATGGATGCGGCGGCACGTCCGATTGGAGTGCTCATGGATGTAATAGGGGTAGAAGGCCTCGAACGAGGCGTACCGCCCTTGGGGTTGCTCGATGCTCATGGCCCCAGCCTGCCCCCGGATCGCGCCGGGGGCAAGTCGCGCGTCCCCGACCACACCGCTCATCCCCGCGGAGGCGGGGACCCAGTGCTTTGGCCGAAAGCGCGCGGATAGCCACTCTGAACGATGAGCGTGAAGCTCTTACTGGGTCCCCGCCTCCGCGGGGATGAGCGGGTGTTTAAGCCCGCTTGCCCTTCGGCCCCTTGGCGAAGGGTTTGCCACCGCCCTTAAAGTCCGGCTTGCCCTTGAAGCCCGCCTTGGGCGTGAAGGGCTTCTTGTCGCCCTTGTCCTTGAAGCCGGGCTTCTTGTTGAAACCGCCCTCGCCCGGCGCCGCATCCGTGCGGGGCGCATAGGGCTTCTTCTTGAAGGAACGTTCGCCATCCGCGCTGCGGCCTGCGTCGCCGTCCGGGCTCCACGGCTTCTTCTTGAACGGCGGGCGGCCCTGGCCGTCCTCGTCGCGGCGGAAGGGCTTCTTGGCGTAGGGGCGGGCCTCGCCGTCGCGCTCGAAGTTACGGTTGCGCGCGCCCTTCATCGAACCGGGCGTCGGCGCCTCGGACGGGGTGATGCGGGCCTCTTCCTTGCTCTGGGCCGCCGCCGCGCGGAAGGCGTCGGCGTGGGTCAGGGCGACCTCGAAGCGCGTCTCTTCGGGGAAGGTGCGGATCGAGCCGATCTGCTGCTTGGTGATGCCGCCGATGCGGCAGATCAGCGGGATCAGCCATTTGGGATCGGCGTTGCGGTTGCGGCCGATGTCCAGACGGAACCAGCTGACTTCGTCCGGCTGCAGGCGGTCGCCCGGCCACGGCGCGGGGGCGTAGTCGTCGCCGCCCGCCGCATCACGTTCGCGGCGCGGCTTGCGCTGCGGGCCTTCGCCCGGATCGGTCAGGTCTTCCGGCGCGGGCAGGTTCTTGCGCAGCAGCACCAGCAGGGCGCGGGCCAGATCGTCCGGCGTGCGCTCCTTGACCAGCTTTTCGACCAGACCCGCGTCCTCGTCCGCGCCTTCCTCGGCGAAGACGGGGGCGGCCAGCAGGCGCTGCTCGTCCTGAGCGCGGATTTCATCGGCGGTCGGGGCGCCGGACCAGACGGCCTCGACCCCGGCCGAGCCCAGCAGCATCTCGGCCTTGCGGCGACGGCTGTGCGGGACCAGCAGGACCGAGATCCCCTTCTTGCCCGCGCGGCCAGTGCGGCCCGAACGGTGCAGCATAGTCGCCTTGTTGATCGGCAGTTCGGCGTGGATCACCAAGCCCAGGTCGGGCAGGTCCAGACCGCGCGCGGCCACGTCGGTGGCGACGCAGACGCGGGCGCGGCGATCGCGCAGCGCCTGCAGCGCCTCATTACGCTCGCGCTGGCCCATCTCGCCGGACAGGGCGACCGAGGCGAAACCGCGCTCGACCAGCGAGGCCTGCAGGTGACGCACCGAATCCCGCGTCGAGCAGAAGACCAGCACCCCCGGCGCCTCGAAATAGCGCAGCACGTTGACCACGGCGCGCTCGATCTCGTTCGGCGCGATCCGCATGGCGCGGTATTCGATGTCGTTGTGCGGCTGGCTGCGGTCGACAGTGTCGATGCGCACCGCGTCCTTCTGATAGCGCTTGGCCATGATCGCGATGTCGCGGGCGATGGTGGCCGAGAACAGCAGGGTGCGGCGCTCTTCGGGCGCCTGATCGAGGATGTATTCCAGATCCTCGCGGAAGCCCATGTCCAGCATTTCGTCGGCTTCATCCAGCACGACGACGCGAGCGGCCGACAGGTCCAGCGCCCCGCGATCGATATGGTCCTTCAGACGGCCCGGCGTGCCGACGACGACGTGGGCGCCGTGGTTCAGGGCGCGGGCTTCCTTGCGGGCGTCCATGCCGCCGACGCAGGTGACGATCTTGGCGCCCGCCTCGGCGTACAGCCATTCCAGCTCAGCCGCGACCTGCAGCGCCAGTTCGCGCGTCGGGGCGATGGCCAGCATCAGCGGCGTGTCCGCCTGGCCGAACCGCTCGTCCTCGCCCAGCAGGGTCGGCGCCGCCGCCAGGCCGAAGGCCACCGTCTTGCCCGATCCGGTCTGGGCGGAGACCAGCAGGTCCGCCTCGCCATGGCCTTCCAGGACAGCGGCCTGAACCGGCGTCGGTTCAAGGTAGCCCTTGTTCAGCAGGGCGCGGTCAAGCGCGGGATGGATCGCGGGAAAGGGCATGAAAGGCCTGGAGTTCAGATGCTGGTAAAGCAGATGTAGGGCGACCGTCAAACGGCCGCGCCCGGCGAGGCTTCGCAGCCTGCCGGGCGTCGGGGAAGGCGCTCCCTATACACGAATAAGGGCCGGGGTGGGGCCGAATCGATCTACCCGTTTCAAAAATCAACAATCCACCAAAATACTTGAGATGACCTCGTCGCTTTCGGATGCGCCTCCTTTTGAAGCCTTCATGCAGCCGATTGTTGATCGGCTTAAGGCCCATGGGCGTTCGTTGACCAATGCCGAAATGCTTGAAGATATTTCCGAGCACATGGGCCTTTCCGACGAGATTCTGAATCTCAGACACGGCAAGTGGAACCAACTGGTCGTCGATCAGCGCCTTGGCTTCGCACGAAGCTGGCTCAAGCTTGGCGGGGCTGTAACCAATAGCCAAAGAGGCGTCTGGAGCCTGACTCCGGCAGGCGCCGCCATGACGGCGTCCGAGATCGCAGCCATCCCCAAACAGGTGCAGAAGGGCTATGCCGCGCAGCGTGCGAACGCGGTCACGGAAAAGCTCGACCCGCCTCAGGTGCTGCAGGAAGCCGCACAGGAGGACTGGAAGGATCAGCTTCTTTCCGTCTTGCTCCAGTTGGAGCCCTCCGCGTTCGAGCGGCTTTGCCAGCGCCTCTTGCGTGAATCCGGCTTCACCCGCGTCGAAGTGACCGGCAAAACCGGCGATGGCGGCATAGACGGGACCGGCGTCCTGCGCATGAACCTGCTGTCGTTTCAGGTCATTTTTCAGTGCAAACGCTGGCAGGGGTCCGTCGGCGCATCAACGGTCCGCGACTTCAGGGGCGCTATGGTCGGCCGCGCTGACAAGGGCCTGATCATCACGACCGGCACATTCACAAGCGAAGCCCGAAGAGAAGCGACCCGCGACGGCGCTCCCGCAATCGACTTGGTAGACGGCGACACGCTCTGCGACCTGTTGAAGGAGCGCAGCCTTGGCGTATCCGTCCGCATGGTTGAGGAAGTCACAGTCGACGGCTCGGCCTTCAGCGCCATTTAGAAAGAAGACCGCCGTTCACCACGTCCGTTGATCGGGCGTTGACCACGCAGGGGCGATGCTGGCCGGGTTCAGACCTCCGTCCGTCGAAGGATCATCCATGATCTCGCCGCTCAGCACCGCCGCCGCCGGGATGCAGGCCGCCTCGGCCCGGCTGGAGGACAGCGCCCGCCGCGTCGCCACGGGCCGCATGGACGACTACGCCGTCGAGGCGGTCGAGCAGATCCGCGCCAAGAGCGAGTTCTCGGCCAACGCCGCCGTCGCCCGAACAACGGATGAGATGACGGGAACCCTGCTGGATATTCTGGTCTAGGCCCTAGCCGTTACCCGGCCTTTTCCGGCAGGTGGAAGAAGTCGACGAACCGCGCGAACGTCGCCCGGTCGCCCTCGATCGTCATCGCCCCCTCGCCTTCCAGCCCCTCCAGCGGAACCTTGCCGTAGACGGCGGCGGCCACGACCTGGGCCGGCGCGCGCACCACGACGTCGCAGCCCTCGACCTCGCCGCGCATGGCGTCGATGATGCCGCCCGCCACGCTTACGACCATACGGTCCTCGCCCAGCGCAAAGCCCAGCCGCATCTCGGCGCCCTGCGCGCGCGCGGGATCGAACATGGTCTTGAACGACTGCATGATGGAGACGGCGCTGATCGGCAGGGTCGGGTCGTGCTGGGGCGAGCGCGCGGCCCAGCGGCCCAGCACCATGAAGACCGGCTCGATCTCATAGCCCCAGTCGGTCAGCTCATAGACCTGGACCGAGGCGGGCGGCGGCAGCTTGCGGCGCCGGACGACGCCCGAGGCCTCCAGCCCCTCCAGCCGCTGGGTCAGCACGTTGGCCGAGAGGCCGCACAGGTCTTTTCGCAGGTCGCTGAAACGCCGCGGCCCCATCATGAGTTCTCTGATGACCAGCAAGGCCCACCGCTCGCCCACCAGGTCCAGCCCGTGCGCCGCCCCGCAGGCGTCGTGATAGCGCCGGGATCGGGATTCGGACTTAGTAGTTACTTTTTCTAACTTCATGGTTGACTAACATAACATCAAGGCGCAGAACGACCAACATCATAGGGCAGGCCGTCCGGGGAGGGAGGGCCGCGCAAGGGAGGACCACCGCCGATGCCCAAGCTGATCTTCATCAACCTGCCCGTCGCCGACCTGGCGCGCTCCGTCGCCTTCTATGAGGCGGTCGGCGCGACCATGAACCCGCTGTTCTCGGACGAGACGGCGGCCTGCATGGTCTTTTCCGACACCATCCACGCCATGCTGCTGACGCATGAGAAGTGGGCGACCTTCACCGACCGCGCCATTCCGGACGCGCACAAGACGGCCCAGGTGCTGATCTGCGTTTCGGAGGACAGCCGCGACGGCGTCGACGCCGTGGTCGATCGCGCCGCCGCCGCCGGCGGCCAGGCCGATCTCAACGCCAAACAGGACTACGGCTTCATGTACGGCCGCAGCTACGCCGACCCCGACGGCCACATCTGGGAGGTCATGTGGATGGACCCGGAAGCCGCCGCCCAGGGGCCTGAGGCCTTCGCCTCCCAGGTCGGCGGGGGCTGAACGATGAGCGCGCTGTACGAACTCAGCGTCAGCCGCTTCATCAAGGCCTCGCCCGAGACGGTGTGGCGGGCCTGGACCCGGCACGCGACCGAATGGTTCACCCCGCGCCCGTGGAGCACGGTGTCGGTCGACCACGACCTGCGTCCCGGCGGCCGCGCCGACGTCGTCATGCAGTCGCCCGAGGGCGAGCGGCATGAGTATCGCGGCGTGGTGCTGGAGGTCGATCCGGGCCGCCGTCTGGTGACGACCGGCGCCTTCACCGAAGGCTGGATCCCGCAGCCGGGCGAGATGAACTTCGTCCGCATCGACACCTTCGAGCCCGAAGGCGACGGCACGCGCTACACCGCCCGCGCCCGCCACTGGGACGAAAAGGCCATGCAGGCCCACCGCGACATGGGTTTCGAGCCCGGCTGGGGCGCCGCCGCCGACCAACTGGCCCAGGTCGCCGAAAACCTCACCCCGCAGGAGAGCGCGCCATGAGCGACAAGATCATTCCCTGTATCTGGTACGACCTCGGCCAGGCGAAGAAGGCGGCCGAGTTCTACGTCTCGCTGGGCCTGCCCGACAGCCGCATCGAACGCGTCGTCGCCAGCCCCGCCGACAATCCGTCGAGCCCCGAAGGATCCGAACTAGTGGTCGAGTTCACCCTGGCCGGCCGCCGTTACGTCGGGCTGAACGGCGGTCCGAACTTCCCCCAGACCGAGGCCGTGTCGTTCATGATCATGACCGACGACCAGGCCGAGACCGACCGCCTGTGGAACGCCATCGTCGGAAACGGCGGGGCCGAGAGCGCCTGCGGCTGGTGCAAGGACCGCTGGGGCGTGAACTGGCAGATCACCCCGCGCCGCCTGATGGCCTTCTATGACGATCCCAACCCGGCCCGCGCCAAGGCCGCCTTCGAGGCGATGATGACGATGCACAAGATCGACATCGCCGCCATCGAGGCCGCTGCTGACAGGATCGGGTAGGCCGCCAAGCTAAGCCGTCCGACCTGTCGCTTTCGACCAAGACGACGACCCCGCCCGCCCCGACGATCCGCCCTGCCCCTCAAACAGCGAGCCGCCACGCGGCGAGCGATAGGGGGCCAACCCCCAAAGGAGAACCACGATGAGCTACGTCACAGGCTTCCTGACCCCCGTGAAGGCCGAGAACAAGGAGCGGTATGTTGAATCCGCCCGCAAATCCTGGCCCCTGTTCAAAGGCTATGGCGCCACCGCCCAGATCGAGAACTGGGGCGTCGACGTGCCGGATGGAAAGCTGACCAGCTTCCCCATGGCGGTGAAGCTGGAGGACGGCGAGGTCGTCGTCTTCTCCTGGCTGATCTGGCCCGACAAGAAGACCGCCGACGACGCCTGGGCCAAGATGCAGGACGACCCCGCCATGGCGAACATGGACATGCCCTTCGACGGCAAGCGCATGATGTGGGGCGGCTTCGAAACCGTCTTCGACGAGAAGCAGTAAAACCTCGCCCAAAGCCCTCCCCCTCGATGGGGGAAGGAAGACCGCGTCAATAAAAAAGGGCGGCCCCGTCGGAGCCGCCCTTTTCCAATCATTTCACCCGGATCAGCTGTCCAGGAAGCTCCGCAGCTTCCGCGACCGCGAGGGGTGCTTCAGCTTGCGCAGGGCCTTGGCCTCGATCTGACGGATGCGTTCGCGCGTGACCGAGAACTGCTGACCGACCTCTTCCAGAGTGTGGTCGGTGTTCATGCCGATGCCAAAACGCATCCGCAGGACGCGCTCCTCGCGCGGGGTCAGCGAGGCCAGCACGCGGGTCGTGGTTTCGCGCAGGTTCGACTGGATCGCCGCGTCGATCGGCAGGATGGCGTTCTTGTCCTCGATGAAGTCGCCCAGGTGGCTGTCTTCCTCGTCGCCGATCGGGGTTTCCAGCGAGATCGGCTCCTTGGCGATCTTCAGCACCTTGCGGACCTTCTCCAGCGGCATGGCCAGACGCTCGGCCAGCTCTTCCGGGGTCGCCTCGCGGCCGATCTCGTGCAGCATCTGGCGCTGGGTGCGGACGATCTTGTTGATCGTCTCGATCATGTGCACCGGAATACGGATGGTGCGCGCCTGGTCGGCGATCGAGCGGGTGATGGCCTGACGGATCCACCAGGTGGCGTAGGTCGAGAACTTGTAGCCGCGACGGTACTCGAACTTGTCGACCGCCTTCATCAGGCCGATGTTGCCTTCCTGGATCAGGTCCAGGAACTGCAGGCCGCGGTTGGTGTATTTCTTGGCGATGGAGATGACCAGGCGCAGGTTGGCCTCGACCATCTCCTTCTTGGCCTGACGGGCCTCGCGCTCGCCCTTCTGGACCATCTGCACGATGCGGCGATAGTCGTCGATCGGCACGCCGGCCTCGGTGGCGACGCTGGCGATATGGGTGCGGATAGCGTCGATCTGAGCGGCTTCGTTCTCGCTGAACTTGGTCCAGCGGACGCCCATCTCCTTGATGCGCTCAGCCCAGTTCGGATCCATTTCCGAACCGAAATAGGCCTTGAGGAACTCGGGACGCGAAATGCCGTAGCCGTCGGCCAGACGCAGCAGGCGGCCTTCCTGGCCGATCAGGCGCTTGTTGATGGCGTACAACTGCTCGACCAGCGCCTCGATGCGGGCGTTGTTCAGCTTCATCGTCTTCAGGCGGTCCGAGATGGACGCCGTCAGGGATTCATAGGTCTTCTGGTCCTTGGCGGTCAGGACTTCGCCCTTCAGGCGCGCCTCGACCAGCTTGTCCTGCAGCTTGCGGAACTCGCCGAAGTCGACGGCGATGGCGTCCAGCACCTCCATGACGCCGTCGCGCAGCTCGGCTTCCAGGGCCGAGATCGACATGGCGCCGCCGTCGTCGAAGTCCTCGTCGTCATCCTCTTCGCCGTCGCCGTCCGGCTCGCCGGTCGGCTGGGCCGGGGCGGGCTGGTTGTGCGGCAGGGACGAGGGATTCAGGATGCCGTAGGTGGCGTCCAGGTCGATCACTTCGCGCAGCAGAATGCGGTTGTTGGCCAGTTCCTCGCGCCAGACCATGATGGCCTCGAAGGTCAGGGCGCTTTCGCAGAGCCCTGAGATCATGGCGTCGCGGCCGGCCTCGATGCGCTTGGCGATGGCGATTTCGCCCTCGCGGCTCAGCAGCTCGACCGTGCCCATTTCGCGCAGATACATCCGCACCGGGTCGTCGGTGCGGTCATAGGCGGCCTTGGCGGGCGCTTCGGCGACCGAGGTCTCGGCGGCGGCGGCCACGTCGGTGCCGGTCGCCTCGGCGGCGTCCTCTTCGGCTTCGACGACGTTGACGCCCATCTCCGACAGCATGGCCAGAATGTCTTCAATCTGGTCCGGCGTGACTTCTTCGGACGGCAGAACCTTGTTCAGCTCCTCCATCGTCACATAGCCGCGCGTCTTCGCCTGGCGGATGAATTTCTTCACCCCGGCGTCGGTGAGATCGAGCAGGGGCCCGTCGGCGTTGGTTTCGGCGTCCTGCGTCTC
>DJDA01000135.1 GCA_002430835.1 Brevundimonas sp. UBA5936 | reverse complement strand
GGGCCGTCGCCGTGCTCGCCAGCAGGGCGGCCAGCAGCGCCGCCCTGATCGTCGGAAGTTGGTGCCTCATGTCCCGCGCCCCTCCCCTGGCGTGGAAGATCGCCGTCAGCCGCCTTGAACCGGCGGCTGGACGTCGCAGATGCTGAAGGACGCGCCCTTGGCGGCCCGCGCCGCCTCGACGGCGGCGTTGAACGGTGCAGAGCCGGGCACAGCCACACGGATCGTCGGCCGTTCGGCCTCCGGCATGGCCGAGGCCAGACGCGCCCGCGTCATGACGTCGGCGTCGGGACCGACAGCGCCGTCGTTGGCGTCGTTGCCCGCCTTGAGCGCGCTCACGACGTCCAGGCCCTGCACCACCCGGCCGAAGACCGTGTAGGCGCCGTTCAGATTGTCGTTCTGGCCCATCATCAGGTAGAATTGGCTGTTGGCGCTGTCAGGCGAGCCGGCGCGCGCCATGCCCGCCACACCGGGGCAGAACAATCCCTGGGCCGAGGTCTTGAAGTCCGCCGTGACGAACATCTGGGCGTCGGGCTGCGTCACCACCGGAATGGAGCCCATGATGCCGCGCAGGCCCGGTCCGCTGTTCTCGACCGGAACGAAGCCGCTATCGCGGCCGCGACGGAAGGTGAACTCGCCCTTCAGGTCCGGCAGTTCGCTGCCGCCTGCGCCGGTGCCCTGGGGGTCGCCGGTCTGGGCCATGAAGTTCGGGATGACGCGGTGAAATTTCAGCCCGTCATAGAAGCCCTGATTGGTCAGGGTGCGGATGCGNNAACTGGCTGTTGGCGCTGTCGGGCGCATCATCGCGCGCCATGCCCGCGACGCCGGGACAGTACAGGCCCCAGGCATGGACCTTGCCGTCCGCCGTCGTCCTCATCGCAGCGTCAGGCTGGGTCTGCACCGGCAAAGACTGGACGAAGCCGACCAGAGCGCCCGCCGGGGCCGCTGCGGCGACGAAAGGCGTCTGCGCGTCACGGCGGAAGGTGAACTCGGCCTTCAGGTCGGGATGCCAGCTCTGGCCCTCGCCCGTGCCCAGCGGATCGCCTGTCTGAGCCATGAAGCCGTCGATGACGCGATGCCAGGGCACGCCGTCATAGAAGCCCGCCTTGGCCAGCAGGCGGATGCGGGCGACATGGCCGGGTGCGGCCTCGGGCGTCATCTCCACCAGGATGCGGCCCTTGGCCGTATCGATCACCCAGAGATTCTCGGGCGCCACGGTGCGCCAATCCCCCGACTGGCCGCCCGACTGGGCCATCACTCCACCGGCCAGCAGGGCCATGCCCGCCGCCAGCGCCATCACAGACTTGATCTTCAAACCCGACCTCAACCCTTCTTGACCTTGGCCAACACGCTCGCGGCGACGGCGGGGCTGACGAAGCTGTCGATCCGGCCGTCCAGCCGGGCGATTTCCTTCACCAGTCGCGAAGCGATGGCCTGATGCCGCGGATCGGCCATCAGGAACACCGTCTCTATGTCGCTGTTGAGGCGCTGATTCATCGCCGTCATCTGGAACTCATACTCGAAATCGGCGACGGCGCGCAGACCGCGTATGATGACGCTGGCGTCCAGTTCCTCGGCGAAGTGCATCAGCAGACTGGAAAACGGCCGCACCTCGATGTCGGCGTTGAAGCGCGCGACCTCGGCCTTGAGCATCTCGACCCGCTCGGCGGTCGAAAACAGCGGGCCCTTGTCGTCGTTCTGAGCGACGCCGATGACCAGCCGGTCCACCAGCTTGACCGCCCGCCCGATGATATCGAGATGACCGTTGGTGACCGGATCGAAGGTGCCCGGATAAAGTCCGATACGCATGGCCAGCGGCCTCCCCATCGTTTGGGTCCGTTTAGCAGGTGCGAAATGAACGGCCTAGATTTTCTGACGCGGCTGTGATCGCCAAAGGGCGCCTATCTGCTGCACCGCATCCGTCGCGCCGGTGAAGACATGGGCGTCGACGGCCGCGATTTCCGCCGCGGGCGTGGCGCTGTTGCACAGGAAGGCCCCGTCAAACCGGGGCAGGTCCGACAGGCGCACGCCCTCGGTCCGCTGCGGCGATCCGGCGCGGTCCAGCGCCTCGCGGATCAGGGCCTGCGCCACGCCGTCCAGCATGGGCGCCTCAGGCCAGATCACCGTCTCGCCCTCGATGAAGCCGACATTCCACAGCGAGCCCTCGGAAATCCGGCCGTCGGCGTCGGTGAACAGGGCGTCGTCGAATCCCGCCAGCCGCGCCATGCGCCGCGCCCGCAACAGGCCCATCGTGGCGACGTGCTTCAGATGCGGCGCCTCGCGGGCATAGGCCTGACTTTGCAGGCGCACCCCGTGCGGCAAGGGCGAGGGCGGGGCCGAGACGCTGATCATCACCTGCGGCGCGCCGGTCCAGTCCGGTTGGCGCAGGGAAAGCTCATTTGAAAACAGGCTGACGCGCAGCCAGGCCTCATCTCGCCCGGCCAGCGCCGTCCGCATCAGATCGCGCAGACGATCTTCGGCGACAGCCTCGCCGAACAGTTCGACCGCCGAACGGTTGAGGCGGTCCAGGTGCCGATCCAGCCCGCGCACCCCGCCCTCCTCCACGCGGAAGGAGGTCAGGGCGCCGTAGTTGAACAAGGCCTGGCGGCCCAGATCCTCAACCCCGGCAGGTCGGCCGTCGATCCAGAGTTCAGGAGCGACGGCCATGCAGGATCAGGCCTCGCCGCCCTCGTCGGTCGACGCCTCGCCGACGTCGCCGTCTTCATCGTCGCCGCCCGTATCGGCCAGACGCTCGACCGAGACGACCTTCTCGTCCTTGCCGGTGCGGAAGATGGTCACGCCCTGGCTGGAGCGGCCGACGATGCGGACCTGTCCGACCGGGGTGCGGATCATCTGGCCGCCGTCCGTGACCAGCATAAGATCGTCCGACTCCTCGACCGGGAAGGCGGCGGCCAGGCGCGTGCCCGCGCGACCGCCCAGACCGTGGGCCGTCAGCCCCTGCCCGCCGCGACCCGTGCGACGATACTCATAGGCCGAGGACCGCTTGCCAAAGCCCGTTTCCGTGACCGTCAGGATGAACTGCTCGGCCGCGCCCAGTTCCGCAATGCGCTCGACGGACAGGGCGGCGTCGCCGGCCTCTTCGTCATCCGCCTCGACCGTAACGACATCCTCTTCCGCATCGGCGCCAGCCAGCGCCTTACGCATGGCGTTGGCGTGTTTGACATAGGCGGCGCGCTCTTCCGGGGTCGCATCGACGCGGCCCAGGATGGCCATGGAGATGACCGTGTCGCCGTCCTGCAGGCGGATGCCCCGCACGCCGGTGGAGTCGCGGCCCTTGAACACGCGCACGTCGTCGGCCTTAAAGCGGATGGCCCGGCCCAGAGCGGTCGTCAGCAGCACGTCGTCCTCGGACGTGCACAGGCCGACGCCGACCATGCCGTCGCCGTCTTCCAGCTTCATGGCGATCTTGCCCGCGCGGTTCACCGTGGCGAAGTCGCTGAGCTTGTTGCGTCGCACGTCGCCCGACTGGGTGGCGAACATGATGTCGTAGTCGCCCCAGGTCGTTTCGTCTTCCGGTAGGGGCAGCACGTTCATGATGCTGTCGCCCGGCTCGATCGGCAGCAGGTTGACGAAGGCCTTGCCGCGTGACTGCGGATTGCCCAGCGGCAAGCGCCAAGTCTTCAGCTTATAGGCCTTGCCGTTGGTGGCGAAGAACAGGACCGGCGTGTGGGTCGAGGCGCTGAAGACGCTGGTGACGACGTCCTCATCCTTCATCGCCATGCCGCTGCGGCCCTTGCCGCCGCGATGCTGGGTCCGATAGGCGTTCAGCGCCACGCGCTTGACGTAGCCCGAGTGGGTCACGGTCACGACCATGTCCTCACGCGGGATCAGGTCTTCGTCCTCCATCTCGGCGTCGCCTTCGCCGATGAGGGTGCGGCGATCGACGCCGAACTGATCCTTCACCAGCAGCAGGTCTTCGCGGATGATGGCTAGGACGTTCTTGCGATCCGACAGGATGGTCAGGTGGCCCTGGATGGTGTCGGCCAGGGCGCGCGCCTCGCCGAAGATGTCGTCGCGGCCCAGGCCCGTCAGACGCGACAGCGTCAGGGCCAGGATGGCGCGGGCCTGCTCGTCGGTCAGGCGGATCTTGTCGCCCTCGACCAGGACGGTGCGCGGGTCGGCGATCAGCTCGACCAGGGCCATCATGTCCCCGACCGGCCAGGCCTTGGCCTGCAGCCGCTCGCGCGCCTCGGCCGGATCGGCCGAGCTGCGGATGATGTGGATGACCTCGTCGATGTTGGCGACGGCGACGGCCAGACCGACCAGGACGTGGCCGCGATCACGGGCCTTGGCCAGTTCGAACTTGACCCGGCGGACCACCACTTCCTCACGGAAGTCGAGGAAGAGCTCCAGCAGCTTGCGCAGGCCCATCTGCTCGGGGCGGCCGTGGTTCAGCGCCAGCATGTTGACGCCGAACGAGGATTGCAGCGCCGTATAGCGATACAGCTGATTCAGGATCACATCGCCCGAGGCGTCGCGCTTCAGCTCGATCACGATGCGCATGCCCAAACGGTCGGACTCGTCGCGAACGTCGGCGATGCCTTCCAGACGCTTCTCGCGCACCATTTCGGCGATGCGCTCGATCAGGGTCTGCTTGTTCACCTGGAACGGCAGTTCGGTGATGATGATGGCGTCGCGGTCCTTGCGGATTTCTTCGATCGACGCCTTGCCGCGCACGATGACCGAACCGCGACCGTCGCGCAGGGCGTTGCGCGGGGCCGTACGGCCCATGATCTCGCCGCCCGTGGGGAAGTCCGGTCCCGGCACGATATCCAGCAGGGCGTCGTCCGACACGTCCGGGTCGTCCAGCAGGGCGACCGCGGCGTCGATCACTTCGCGCAGGTTGTGCGGCGGGATGTTGGTCGCCATGCCGACGGCGATGCCGCCCGCGCCGTTGACCAGCAGGTTCGGAATCCGCGCCGGCAGGACGACAGGCTCCAGTTCCTTCTCGTCGTAGTTCGGCTGGAAATCGACGGTGTCTTTTTCGATGTCGGTCAGCAGGGCCACAGCGGCCGGGGCCATCTTGGCCTCGGTGTAACGCATGGAGGCCGGCATATCGCCGTCGACCGAGCCGAAGTTGCCCTGGCCGTCGACCAGCATCAGCCCCATGGAGAAGTCCTGGGCCATACGGACCAGGGCCATGTAGACCGAGGCGTCGCCGTGCGGGTGGAACCGGCCCAGCACGTCGCCGACCACGCGGGCGCACTTCGAATACGACCGCTCGGGCGTCATGTTCAGGTCGTGCATCGAATACAGGATGCGGCGGTGAACAGGCTTCAGACCGTCACGCGCGTCCGGCAGGGCGCGGCTGACGATCACGCTCATGGCGTAGTCGAGGTACGAGCGTTTCAGCTCATCCTCGATGGTGATGGTCGAAATATCGCCCGGCGCCGAAGGGGCGGCGTTTTGGTAGCTGTCGTCGGTCAAGGAAATCAGGCTTTAGATGGCCGGAATCGGAACGTGATCCGCTATTCAGGTTTCTATCATCAGGGGGCCGTGGTGGCAAAGAAACGCCGCTGAAATCCCCGCGTATAAAAGGACAGGAAATTCATGCGCTTGACCCCAGCCGCTTTCATCACTCCCAGCGTTCTGGCGATCGCTCTCGCCGCCGGCGCCGCCTCGGCGCAGCAGCACGCGGGCCATGCAGGCCATACGCCGGATCAGCACGCCTCGCACATGGCCATGATGCGCGCCACGCCGGGCCAGACCTCGCAGGTCGCCATCATCAACGGCCAGGGCGCCGACATCGGCAAGGCCACCCTGACGCAGGGCTCGACCGGCCTGCTGATCAAGGTCGAGGCCACGGGCCTGACGCCCGGCTGGCACGGCATCCATATCCACGCCACGGGCCAGTGCGAGGCGCCCTTCACCTCGGCCGGCGCTCACATCAACCACGGCGATCCCAAGAAGCCCCACGGCCTGCTTAACGCTGAAGGCCCCGATGACGGCGACCTGCCCAACGTCTTCGCCGACGCCGCCGGCGCCGTGAACGCCGAGGTCTTCACCAGCCACGCCCGCCTGTCGCAGAACGGCCCCGGCCAGTGGCTGCTGGACGCCGACGGCTCGGCCCTGGTGATCCACGCCAACGCCGACGATCACTCCAGCCAGCCGATCGGCGGCGCGGGCGACCGCGTGGCCTGCGCGGTCATCAAGGCGCAGTAAGCCGCTTAAACCTTGGCGGGAGCGCCGGCGCGCAAGCCGCGCTCCCCCAGGGCCACCGTCACCACGCCCGCCAGGGCGATCGCCACGCCCGTCAGGATCTGCGGCGTCAGCACGTCGCCCATGAACAGGCCGCCGATCATGATCGACACCAGGGGCGAGCCCAGCAGATAGGGCGTCACCCGCCCGGCCTCGCGCCGCTGCACCAGCCAGAACATCAGACTGGTCGCGAACACGGACGAGATCACCCCCGCCCAGACCAAGGTGCCCCATACCAGCGGCGTCGCCGCCTTGGCCGCCTCCCACTGCCCGGTCTCGAACAGGGCCGAGCCGAGGGTCAGGGCCGGAAACGCCATCAGCGCCAGCAGACCCTGCATCTTCAGCGGCGGAATCGAGGTCGTGCGCCGCGCGATCACCGTCGTCAGCGCCCAGGCCGAGGCGCCCAGCGCCCCCACCAGAATGGCCTTCCAGTCCTGCAAGGCATGAGGGTCCAGCGTCATCCAGGCCACGCCCATGAAGGCGATCACCAGGCCGGCCGTCGCCATCCGCGAAATCCGCTCGCCCAGCAACAGGAAGGCGAACAGGGACGTCAGCGGAATCCACAGCTGGGTCGCCACGGTCACCGGGCTGACGTCATTGGCCAGCCAGAAGGCCAGGTAGATCAGGCCATAGTGGATCGGCCCGCCCACCACGGCGATAATCAGCAGGCTCTTCCAGTTCGGAAACGGCGGCCGCACGAACCAGACCAGGCAGGCGGCGGCGATGGCGAAGCGCAGCGCCCCCGTCATCAGCGGCGGCAACACCTCGGTGGCGACCTTGGCGGCGGCGTTGTTCACCCCCCAGATGACCAGAACGGCCACGATGGCGGCGATCTCGAGCGGCGTCAGCGCGTGCGGGGAGGAGGAGGAACTGGACACGCCCCCATGCTTGCCACAGGGCGCGACGATTGGCCTCTCACGAAGCATGACCGCAGGTTACCCTGCACAACCGCCCGCCCTGTCGGCTATAGAGGCCGCCATGAAGACCCCTGCCCTGCTGTCCGCCCTCGCCGTCGTGTCCGCCTGCATCGCCGCAGCGCCCGCAACCTCCGAACCGACGCTCGTCGTCTCGCCCCAGCCCCTGCCCATCGACGACTCCCGGCCGCGCGTCTTCCTGGGCGGCAGCATCGACATGGGCGGCGCGCCCGACTGGCAGGCGGCGCTGACGCAGGCCCTGGGCGACATGGACGTCACAGTGCTGAATCCCCGCCGCCCCGACTGGAACCCCGCCTGGCGGCCCGAGGCGGACGAGCCGGAGTTCCGTCGTCAGGTCGAGTGGGAGTTGGCCGCGCTGGAAAGCGCCGACGTCATCGTCATGTATTTCGCGCCCGGCACGCAAAGCCCGGTCAGCCTGCTGGAAATGGGCCTGCACGCGCGCGGCGGAAAGCTGATCGTGCTGGCCCCCGAGGGCTTCTGGCGCAAGGGCAACGTCGACATCACCGCCCGCGCCTACGGCGTGCGTCAGGTGCAGACCATGGACGAACTGACCGCCGCCGTCCGCCAGGCCCTGACCGAAGCCGCCGAGAAGGGCCGCTTCGCGCGCTGATCCTTCATTGAAAAAGGCCGCGCCCCCAGCAGAGGCGCGGCCTTCATGTTCCGCCGAACGAACCCTAGAACGGAATGTCGTCGTTCAGGTCGTAGCTTTCCTTCGGACCCGAGGGCTTGTTGGCGCCGCCGGTCGAGAAGCCCGAGGAATAGTCGTCGTCGCGACCGCCGCCGTATCCGCCGCGATCACCGCCGCCGCCCTGGCTGTCGCTGCGGCCGCCCAGCATGGTCAGCTGGCCGTTGAAGCGCTGGATGACGATCTCGGTCGAGTACTTCTCAACGCCCTGCTGATCGGTCCATTTGCGGGTCTGCAGCGCGCCTTCGACGTAAACGGTCGAGCCCTTCTTCAGATAGTTTTCGGCCACCTTGACGATGTTGTCGTTGAAGATGACGACCGAGTGCCACTCGGTCTTTTCCTTGCGTTCGCCCGTCGCCTTGTCGCGCCAGGTTTCCGAGGTGGCGATACGCAGGTTGGCGACGCGATCGCCGTTGTTCAGCGAGCGGATTTCCGGGTCGCGACCCAGGTTGCCGACCAGAATGACCTTGTTGACGCTGCCCGCCATGACCGATGTCCTTTTATTCGTCTTGTCGTCCGTTCCTTAATCGAAACGGGCGATATGTTCTAGTTTCGTTCGCCCGCAAAAAGGGCGGATTAGTTGGGCGCCACAGCGACCGGGCGGCCGTCGATCTGACGCTGGATGGCGCCGGGAATGGCCAAGCGACCATCGCCGGTCCGCGCCAGGGCGAAGAACCGCGGCCCATCCAGGCTCTTGCCGAATTTGACGCCGGTGCGGTCGATGAAGATGAACTGCCCCTGATAGGCGCCGAGCATCTCGTTGTTGCTGCCGCCCATGCTCAGGAATTTCAGGCGCATCTCTTCCAGCCGCGCGGCGCAGAACTCGATCTGCGGCTGGTCGCGGGCCAGCACGTTGAAGCGAGGCGCTTCGCTGTCCAGCTCGCCGACATGATAGCAGACGCCCTTGTCCGACGGCGCCTGAAGCTGAGGCGCATTGCAGGCCGCCAGGGCGGCCGAACCAAGCACGACAGCCAGTCCCGAGATCAGAACACGCACCTTCGTCACAGCTCCGGGAACTGACAATTGCGGTCCTGCTGGGCCAGGGTGCGGAAGCGGCTGTTGTCGCTGGACTGCTCCACGCGACGCGGCACCAGACGCAGGGTGGTGTCGCCCCAGCGGCCGTACTGGGCGTCGCCCGGCCGCACGCAAGTTCCAGCGTAGAGGGCCTGAACGCAGGCGCCCAGGCTCATATTGCCCGACACCTGACGCCATTCAGAGCCCGTGTGGCGCAGACAGGCCGTGCCTGAAGCGGCGGGCGCAGGGCGCGCGGCGTCGGCGGCGGCGGGC
>DJDA01000136.1 GCA_002430835.1 Brevundimonas sp. UBA5936 | reverse complement strand
GTTGGCCGCGCGAGGCAGCCAGCCGCCGCCTTCGCGCAGGCGCAGGCCCGGCCGTTCGATCACGGCGCGGAAGACGGCCTCGTCCAGGGTCAACACCACCCGACTGCGCCGGTCGCCGCCGAGGCGCAAGGGATAGGCGCCGTTCGCATGGTCCAGCCAGGCGCCGGGGCGTTGCAGCAGGCTGCGGGCGCGTTCCAGTTGGCGGCTCATCGGCGGGCTCCGATCTCGGGCGCCAGATCGACCAACGGCAGTTCCATCACCGCGCGCAGCGCCCCCTCCAGCCCGTCCATCAGGGCGTCGTAGTCAGGCCGGTCGCGCTCATCCTCGGCCCAGCGGCAGGCGGCGCCCGCCGTCGCCCGGTTCAGGCCGAAGGCGTGGGCCACCCTTTCCAGCGGCCAGCCGAAGGAGACGTGCGCCAGATACATGGCCGACCAGCGCGCGCGACAGGCCCTGGGCCGCACCCGCTCGCGCCGCGTCATCTCGGCGGTCGGCACGCCCAGGGCCAGGCCCGACAGCGACAGGGCCGCGTCCGCCCGGATGCGGTCGCCCTCCGTCACCGGCACGCGATAGGGTTCCATGATCTGCGCTTCCTCCCGTCATTCCTGTGGATGCCGCCATTATGAGTGCGTTCGGCGACCGAGATAGGAATGTTGTCCTATCGAACGTCAGAAACGGTCGCTTCCCCAGGCGGGGTCCGGCATCGGCGGGGGCGGTTGTGCGCGGCCCCTGTGGAAGACGCGCCAGACGTCAACAGGGGAATGAGGGGGCGACGCCAAATAAATTAACGAATCCTTGACTCAGGACTCTGGACGGCGATTCGCAAATCACCTTAGGCGTTTCATATCGGGATGCGTTAACCCTTCTTAAGGTTTTGGCCCGTTAACGTTGGAACAAGGTTACCCGGCCGTCGCTCCCGCGCGGCTATCCCAAGCTTTGCCTGGAGGGGCAAGAATGCGCGTCCTGCTGATCGAAGACGACCACGCGACAGCCCAAAGCATTGAGCTGATGCTCAAGTCGGAAGGCTTTAACGTCTATACGACGGACCTGGGTGAGGAAGGCATCGATCTGGGCAAGATCTATGACTACGACCTCATTCTGCTCGACCTGAACCTGCCGGACATGAGCGGCCTTGAGGTTCTGCGTCAGCTGCGCAACGGCAAGATCAATACGCCGGTGATGATCCTCTCGGGCAGCCATGAGATCGACACCAAGGTCAAGACCTTCGGCGGCGGCGCCGACGACTATCTGACCAAGCCCTTCCACAAGGACGAGCTGATCGCGCGCACCCACGCCGTGGTCCGTCGCTCCAAGGGCCACGCCCAGGCCATCATCCACACCGGCGAGATCGCGGTGAACCTGGACGCCAAGACCGTCGAGGTGAACAGCCACCGCGTGCACCTGACCGGCAAGGAATATCAGATGCTGGAGCTGCTCTCCCTGCGCAAGGGCACGACCCTGACCAAGGAGATGTTCCTGAACCACCTGTACGGTGGCATGGACGAGCCGGAACTGAAGATCATCGACGTCTTCATCTGCAAGCTGCGCAAGAAGCTGGCGACGGCCGCCGGCGGCAAGCACTACATCGAGACCGTCTGGGGCCGCGGCTACGTCCTGCGTGACCCGGCCGAGGGCGCGATCACCGTCGCCGCCTGAGCGGGTCCGGCCTGAGCCTCCACTCAGGGTCGAACGAGAATGCAAGCGCCCGTCGGGACACCGGCGGGCGTTTTTGTTTGGCTGCATTCACATTGCGCGTGGGCGCAGACCCTTCATTTCCGCTCATCCCGGCGGACGCCGGGGCCCAGTGAGTAGGCCAAACGGGGGCCTGACGGTTAAGCTCGGCGCCTGAAGCCAAAGTGCTGGATCCCGGCGTCCGCCGGGATGAGCGGGGATATAGGGACGGAGTGAAAAGGTGAGCCCGGCGTTTTTCTTTGGCCGCTCCGAGGTTTGAGCGGAGGCTGGACGAGAAGGGGACGGCGCGAGACACATCCTCTCACGGATTGTTACGCCTGCGGCCTCGCCTTCGCAGGTGCAGCGCGCTAGTGAAACCCCGCATAAGGCGGGACTCAGTCTCGCGAGACCACGGTTCAGGAACTACGAAATGACCAAGTGGGTGTATGGCTTCGGCGGCGGGTCCGCTGACGGCGACGCGTCGATGAAGAACCTTCTCGGCGGCAAGGGCGCGAACCTGGCCGAGATGTCGTCCCTCGGCCTGCCGGTGCCCCCCGGCTTCACCATCACCACCGAGGTCTGCACCTGGTATTACGCCAACCAGGAAACCTATCCGACCGACCTGATCGATCAGGTCAAGGCGGCGCTGGCCCACGTCGAGAGCGTGGTGGGCAAGACCTTCGGCGACGCGGCAAACCCCCTGCTGGTGTCGGTGCGCTCGGGCGCTCGCGCCTCCATGCCGGGCATGATGGACACCGTCCTGAACCTGGGCCTGAACGATGAGACGGTCGAGGGCCTGGCCAAGTTGTCGGGCGACCGCCGCTTCGCCTTCGATTCCTATCGTCGCTTCATCACCATGTATTCCAACGTGGTTCTGGGTCTGGGCCACGACTATTTCGAAGAGGTGCTGGACGATCACAAGGATCGTCTGGGCGTCTCGGTCGACACCGAACTGACCGCCGAGAACTGGGAGAAGGTGGTCGCGGACTACAAGGCCCTGGTCGAGCGGGAACTGGGCAAGCCCTTCCCGCAGGATCCCCAGGCCCAGCTGTGGGGCGCCGTCGGCGCCGTGTTCGAAAGCTGGATGAACGACCGGGCGAAATTCTATCGCCGCATGCACGACATCCCCGAAAGCTGGGGCACGGCCGTCAACGTCCAGTCGATGGTGTTCGGCAATATGGGCGAGACCTCGGCCACCGGCGTCGCCTTCACCCGCAACCCCTCGACCGGCGAGAACCGCCTCTATGGCGAGTTCCTGATCAACGCCCAGGGCGAGGACGTGGTCGCGGGCATCCGCACGCCGCAGTCCCTGACCAAGGCGGGCCGCGAGGAAATGGGCGAAACGGCTCCCTCGATGGAAGAGGCGATGCCGCAGGTCTTCGCCCAGTTCGTCGACGTCGTGGGGCGGCTGGAAAGCCACTACCGCGACATGCAGGACATCGAGTTCACGGTCGAGCAGGGCCGCCTGTGGATGCTGCAGACCCGCAACGGCAAGCGCACGGCCAAGTCGGCGCTGAAGATCGCCGTCGATCTGGCCTCCGAAGGCGTCATCTCTCAGGATGAGGCCGTCAGCCGCGTCGAGCCGGGCGCGCTGGACCAGCTGCTGC
>DJDA01000138.1:418-3557 GCA_002430835.1 Brevundimonas sp. UBA5936 | reverse complement strand
CGTAGCGGCGGGCGCCGCCGTCCAGTTCGCGCACCTGATCGTCCAGCCGATCGAACGTCTCCTCGATCACCGACCACCAGTCCCCGGCCTCAGGCGCGCGTTTCGAGCCGCGTCCCATGACGATCACCCGGTCCCGCGCGCGGGTCAGGGCGACGTAGAGCAGGCGCAGGGATTCATCGCCGACCCGCGCCTCGCGCGCCGCGCGGGCGTCGGCCGAGGCGGGGCAGTCCTCCTTCGACGAGCCGGGGCACATCAGCCAGGCTTCGCCGCTCTCGGTGGCGACCGGCATCAATGACGGCCCCTGCGCCTTCGCCTTCATCGTCGTGTCGGGCAGGATGACGACCGGCGCCTCCAACCCCTTGGCGCCGTGGACGGTCATGACGCGGACCTCGCCGCGCGGCCCTTCCAGTTCGCGCTTCACCTCGACGTCGGCGGCTTCCAGCAGAGCCAGACAGGTCTCCAGATCGGTCCCGCCGCGCCCCTCGGCGGCCAGCACCTGATTGAGGGTCTCGTCGACGGCCTCCTCGGCTTCGCGCCCCAGTCGGGTCAGGATGCGGGCGCGGCCCGAGACGCCGGTCGCGTCCACCCGATTCAGCAGGCGGGAGAAGAAGCCGAACGGATCGAGGTCGCGGGCGCTGCGCGCCGCGCGCAGCAGGTCCAGCGCCCGGCCCCATTCCGGCCGTTCGTCCGCGCGGCGTTTCAGTTCGCGCCACAGGCCCTTGCGATCCTTGAGACCGGCGAGCTCGAACAGGCTGTCCTCGTCCACGTCGCAGAAGGGGCCGCGCAGCACCTCGCCCACCGTCAGATCGTCGCCGGGGAAGAGGGCGAAACGGGCCAGCGCCTTCAGGTCGTCGAAGACGATGTGCTGCGACAGCTTCAGCCGGTCGGCGCCCGCCACCGGCGCGCCCGCGGCCTTCAGGGCGCGGATGATCTCCTCGAACGTCGCGTCGCGACGACGGACCAGGATCAGGAAATCGCCGTAGCCGCAGGGGCGCGCGGCGCCGCCCTTGTCGAAGACGACGGCGCCGGTCTCGACCTGACGTTTGATCTCGAGCGCTAGGGTCTGGGCCATGCGCTTGCGGGCGCTGGCGGTTCCTTCCTGATCGACGGGGTCGGTCCAGGCGTCGCGCTCGGGCGGGGCCTCGTCGACGAACAGGGGCCACAGGTCGACGGCGCCGGGCTGACCCTGACGGGCGGCGGTGTGGTGCGGAATCTCGCCCGTTTCTCCGACCAGGGCGCGGGCGCGTTCGGGCGTGGCGAAGACTTCGTCCACGAACTTCAGCACCGCCTCGGTCGAGCGATAGGAGGTCTCCAGCGGTACGCCCTCGAAGGCCCCGCCCGCCCCGGTGATCAGGCTGTCGTAGACCTGCGCTTCCTGTCTCAGCCGTTCGGGCCGGGCGCCCTGGAAGGAGTAGATGGACTGCTTCTCGTCGCCGACGGCGAAGACGGTGCGGTCGGTGTCAGGGACGGTGAAGAACTCGCCGGTCAGGGCGCGCATGATGGCCCACTGTTCGGGGGCGGTGTCCTGAGCCTCGTCGATCAAGACGTGGTCGACGCCGCCGTCCAGCTTGTACAGCACCCAGGCGGCGGTCGAGCGGACCGTCAGCAGTTCGACCGTCCGGGCCACCAGGTCCGAGAAGTCGAGCGCGCCGTGGGCCGTCTTGGCCGCTTCGTAGAGGGCGGCGTGGGCGTTGGCGAGGGTCAGCAGCTTGATGGTGTCGTCGGCGACCTTGGCGGCGCGCAACTGGTCGCGCGCGGCCAGAAACTTGTCCTGAAGATCGGTCAGCCAGCCGGCCGCGTCGGGCGGCGCCTGCTTCGTCGCCATCGACTTGCGGGGCGAGCCGGAGCCGGTCAGGAAGACGACGCCCAGGCCGTGGAAGCTCCAGTCGTGGTCGAGGGCGTGGATCAATTCGGCGGCGCGGTCCTTGTCGGTCTTGGAGCCGGTCGCCATCAACTCGGCCATGCGGCGGACCTCGCCCCGGTCCAGCCAACGCAGGAAGTCGGCCTCGATGTCCTCGGGCGTCGCTTTCGGATCGGCGCCGGTCAGGACGTAGGGGCCGGGGGCGCGGCCGTCGGCGACGCGGGCGACATAGTCGGTCAGTTCGGCGCGCTTGGCCTCGATCAGGGCCAGCAGATCCTGGAACCGGCCCCAGTCCAGCTCGACCGCGAAATGGCTGTAGGCCTCGCCGACCGGCCCCTCGGCGTCGGCGAGGGCGGCGCGGGCCAGGTCTTCGCGCGCGGCGTGGCTGAGGGCGATCGCCGCCTCGTTCTCCAGCACGGTGAAGCGCGGCGACACCCCCGCCTCGATGGGAAAGCGGCGTAGCAGTTTTTCGCAGAAGGCGTGGATGGTCTGGATCTTCAGCCCGCCGGGCGTCTCCAGGGCGCGGGCGAACAGGCGGCGCGCCTCGGACAGGCGGGCGGGGTCGAGGGCGGCGGGGTCGCTGTCGTCCAGCTTGGCCAGTTCGGCCGACAGTTCGCCGTCGTCCATGACGGCCCATTTGCCCAGCGTCTCGAACAGGCGGGCCTGCATCTCGGCGGCGGCGGCCTTGGTGTAGGTCACGCACAGGATGGCCGAGGGCGCGGCGCCGCCCAGCAGCAGGCGCGCCACCCGGCTGACCAGGGTGGTGGTCTTGCCCGATCCGGCGTTGGCGGTGACGAAGACCGAGCGGGCCGGATCGGCGGCGCGGGTCTGGGGATTGAGGCCGTCCCGAACGTGGAGGTTCATTCCGCCTCTCCTTCTTCGCCGCCGCCGATGACGTGCCATTCCCAGACGCGGGCCAGCAGGTTGTAGGGGCTGTAGCTGCCCATCAGATGAGGCGCGGCCCACGAGAGGTAGGGCGTCTCCGGCCGGTCGAACTCGGCGACGCGGGCCATCAGCCCTTGCAGGGCGGCGTCGGACAGGGCCTGCGCCTCCGGCCCGGCCGCGCGCACGGCGACCTCGCCCGCCTTCTTGCGGCCGACGACGCGGACATAGGTCAGTTCTTCCGGTGAGACGGGACCGTTCGTCTCCTTGAAGCCGCCGGCGGCCAGGATGGCGCCGGTCAGGGTCAGCTGGGGCGCGAAGCCCGCCTTGATCTGTTTGGCGCTCGGAACCTGGCCGGTCTTGAAGTCCATGACGGCGGCGGACAGGGCGGCGACC
>DJDA01000138.1:0-378 GCA_002430835.1 Brevundimonas sp. UBA5936 | reverse complement strand
GCAGTTGGACGCCGCGCGCACGGCGGTTCGTCTCGAACCCGGCCAGCCAGCGGGCGGCGTTCCTCGCCAGCGGCGCCTCGCGGGCCATGGCGGCGTCCTCGAAGCCGTGGGCGCCCAGCTCTTCCAGCAGCAGGCGCTCGATCACCGCGTCGAGATCGTCGGGCAGCAGGTCGGGCCAGTCCTCGGTCAGGCGCTCGATGGCCTTGTGCACGGCGTTGCCGCGCGCCAGGGCCTCGGCCGAGGCGCCGGGGCGCTCCATCGGTTCGAGGTTGAGGATGCGGCGGGCGTAGAGGGCGTAAGGGTCGCGGACCCAGCGCTCGACCCCGGTGACGTAGAGGCTGCGCGGGCGGCGCTCGACCGGGGGCGTGGGCGCGGGGC
>DJDA01000140.1 GCA_002430835.1 Brevundimonas sp. UBA5936 | reverse complement strand
AGGGGGCGCGAGCGGCGCGGCGCCGCCCTGGCCGTGGGCGTCGCCATACCGCTGTCCTATCTGACGCTGGCCGGCCGAAAGGCCGCGCTGCGGCGCATTGGCCAGACCCGCAGCGGGATCGTCGAGGATCTTGTCGTTGCAGGTCTTGGCGTTGCGGCGGTCGCAGGTGCGACACGCGCGCGGCGGCCTTAGCCGACCAGCCTGACGGCGTCAGATTTGCACAGCGTGAGCCCGATGGTTGCGCGCCTCTCTGGTGAAATGCGAGATCGCACCCGCGCCGATCGGGAGAGAGGCGGTCAGGGCGGCGCTCAAGCTGTGCGGCGGCGCAAGAGCCCCGCCACCGACGATCAATCGGTCGAATGGGCGCCGCTCCGGAGATTCGGCCAGCCACCCATTCTTGCTGATCAGGCGCCTGTGCCAAAGCCCTTCGGCCCGCCGGCGCCCGCGGCGCCGTCGCCGCCGGTCGAAGGCGATGGGCTCCGGTCGGCCGGATTGTTGTTCGCCAGCGGGTCTTGATTGGCTCCGCTCTTGCGAGCCCGGCGGCCGGCTTCGACTTCATCGCCGTCCAGGTCGGGCGCTTCGCGGGGATTGCGGTTCGGATCGTTCGGTTGAACGTCGGTCATAGTCATCTCCCTGTTTGTTGCCTGAAACCAAGCGGTGGGAGGTTCACTGGTTCCTACTGCCGAGCTACTTCGCGAATCGAAGCGGCCCAGCGAGAACCGGGGGACTGTCCTCAAGCCGGGCCGCTGATCCCATTGAAGGGATTTGTTGACGGCGAAGCGCCGCGCAGGGTTACCAGTCAGGCGGCAGGTACGGGCCGAAGCCGGCGCAAACGTACATGCGCGTCTTGACGACATATCCCGCCGGAAGCCAGGGAGACGTTACGAACGGCCCCCCATTGCAACTGTCCGATGCGGCATGAATTAGGGTGGTCATATTGGAGTCTGAGTAGACTTCGTAGGAGTAGGCGATGGGCCAGCAGTTATCGAAGCCGAGGCAATACTGATCTTCACCCGATTGCGCGGCAGCGACGGCTGGCGGCACGGGCGCCGCACCCGCGGCCACAACATTCATCGTGAGCGCAGCCATCGCGACGCCTAGAGCTTTTACGGACATATAACTCTCCCGATGGAGACTATCTCCGGGCGAGAGGATCACAACCGTTACGCGAGCGCGCAACTCACAAGAGTGTTAGCGCGCCAGAAGGTTGCACATGGACGAAGACGACGACATCGACCCCTCAGACGACCCCATCTATCGGGCTGGCGTGCTCATGGGCCGGAACCAGGCTCTGACGGACGTCATGGAGCGCCTGTTCTCGCCGGACGCCGTATCAGCCGAGAAGACCGTCCGCGCCCTTCACGCCTGGGTCCAGCAGACCATGGACGAGGTGAGGGTTGAGATGCAGCTCGTGTTCGCGGATTTCGAGGCCGAGGACGACGAAGACGATGACGATGAGGGCTAGAGCTTAGCGCGCGCCCTCTCCAGGCGAGCCTGTAGTTTCTCGCGCTGCGCTTCATAGGCCGTCCGTTTCTCTTCCCTGCGCGCTCTAAGGGCTTGCAGCTCTTCATCCAGCCGCCGTGCGGCCTGACCGTGCATGGCGTCGAGGTCGTCCAGGGCGATTTGGGCTTCCTCCACCCGTTTCCGATCGGCGGCGCTGGGCTGCTTCGTCTTCTTCGCCGCGCCCTTCTTCGGAGCGGTCGCCGGCAGCTTCACGTCGAGCCTGCGCTCAATCACCGTGCCGGGCGAAGCCTTGGCGGCCTCAGCGTCGGGGCTGTCGTCGATTTCCTTGGCCAGGCCGGTGGCGAAGAGATCCTGGCCGCTGCCCCAAGCGGCTAACGCCTTCGGTCGCGAGCTGGCCGCCACGGTGAAGGTGTGGAAGCCGTCCGACCACTCGAACAGCTTGAGCCGCGGAGCCATCAGGTCGGATCCGCAAGCGGCGGCCTGGGCAGTTCGCGTGCGCCCTCCGGCTCGGCGACGCCAGGCGGTGAAGGCTCCGTACCGGCGGCGTCCTCGATCTTCTTCATCTGTGTGGCGTCGTCGTCCAACTCCGGCGGGGCAGGGGGCGGGTCCGATGGTCTCGGCCTGGCCGGACGGGCGGAGATGTTCTCCTGGCCGACGCCGCGAAGCCGTTCCGCTGGATCGCCCCTCGATACTGTGTCGGCTTTGACCGGCGTGAGGTCGCCGTCCTCGTTGTTGAGATGTTCAGGCGGATCACGGGGTGTCTCGGTCATGGCTCTCTCCTCTTATGCCCAGGAGAGAAGTTGATGGGCGAGGAGGCGTTCCAGAACCTGGCGTCATGACTGTCTCGCCGGTGTTCTCCTCGCCTATGCCCATCAACGCGAATTGCGGCAGGGATAGCCGTCACGCCGAGTTGCAAAGGTGATGCTGCCCTTCCAGGGCTTGGATCCGAGATCGTGGGAGCCAGCTCCGATCGACTTTGCTGAGGCCGTCTCCCGGCCATGCCTCGAAACGGGGATGCAAGCGCGAAAGAGGATTCGGCTCCCGAGCGCCAGCCTGCTTCCGCATGGGTCCGCTAGGCGACCTAAGGAACAGGTCGCGCGGCGGGCTCTTGCTTCACCGTCACAGAGGAGCCGCAACATGCCTCACTTCACCATTCGCTACAGTGGATCGGGGACGGGCGTCCTGCGCGTCGAATGGGTCACGGTGGAGGACGCCGCGGCCGCCATGGCCGAGGCGCGGCGGCGGCTCGCCGTCAGCCGAACCTTCTCTTCCGCAGAAGTCTTCGACGACGAGCATGCCTTGTATCGACTGGCGTCGAGGCGAGACGGCGTCTCGGCCGTGGAGGCGAGCGAAGCGCGGGCCTCGGAGCGGGCTGGATGACCCGGAACCTTACGGTCCGCGGGAAAGTCTTCGACGCGGCGGAACGCTTTGAATCCGGGCGGCTTCCCTCAACACCTCATCAAAGGAGAAACCCATGAGAGCTTCCATAGGTCTGATCGGAGCCGTCGTTCTGCTTGGAGCGTGCGGAGATAACCGCGACGCCGAATCCCCCGTCGAAGGGCCTGTGGTGTCCGCGTCGGAGACGCCTCGGAACCCCGCCGTCGACACGACAGAGAACGCTGCAGAGGGGACGATCACGCCGGGCGCAAATTCCTTTACCGAGGGACAGGCGAGAAGCGCCATTGAAAAACAGGGCTACGCCCAGGTCGGCGCTTTGAGCCAGGGCGAAGACGGCGTCTGGACGGCGACCGCCGTCAAGGACGGCGTCCAGTCCAGGGTTTCCGTAGACTACAAAGGCGTCGTCAGCGCTTCGCCCGCTTCCTGATGCTGAAGGAGATTTCCATGTCCACCATCACGCGACTCTACGATACTCACATCGAAGCAATGGACGCCGTGTCCGCCCTCGAAGCCGCCGGGTTTGGAGCGGCTGACATCAGCGTCATCTCCAATAACGCCGACAACTGGCACGAGAGCCACCGACATCACGGGCGGTCGCCCGGTGACATGAACGGCGACGGCGAGAACGACGTCGCAGAAGGCGCAGGCAAGGGGGCGGCGACCGGCGGCGCGCTCGGCGTGGGCGCCGGCGTTCTCGCAGGCCTGGGCATGCTGGCGGTGCCGGGCCTGGGCCCCGTGGTGGCGGCAGGCTGGCTCGCGTCGGCGGCGGTTGCGGGGGCCGCGGGCGCTGCTGCGGGCGGGGCGGTCGGCGGAATTCTTGGCGCGCTTAAGGAGACGGGCCATGATGACGATGACGCCCACGTCTACGCCGAAGGCGTGCGTCGGGGCGGAACCCTGGTCAGCGTTCGCGTCAATGAAACGGAGCGGGCCCGGGCGCAGGCGATCCTGGACGAGAGCCGCGGCTGGGACGCCGCCGCTCGAGGGGCCGCCTATCGCCAGACGGGCTGGACGCGCTTTGACCCCGCCGGGGCGCCCTATACGACCGACGAGATCGCTGCGGAGCGCGCTCGATATCGATAACGCGCGCAGGGGAGGCGGCGCGGGCGCTTTGCGCCGCCTTCGCCGCCTCGCGCGGGGGCAGGAGGACGGAGAAATGAAAAGAATACGCCTGTTACGCTCCCGCGTGGGCGTCAGACTTGAACGCATCCAGCCCGGCTCAAGACGACCGGAGGCGTGGTATCGCCTGACCGGAGAGGGGACGGACAAGCCGCGCCGCTATGATGATAAAGCCGCGGCGAAACGGGCCTTCGCCTGGAGCGTCGCTCGCCGTCTCGCGGCTCGAGGACGTCCCTCAGCCTGGTTGGTGGTAGGATAGGCGATGCCGATGTTTCTCGTGGACTACCAGCAGGGCGAGCGTTGCTTTTCTCTCCAGTTGGAAGCGGAGGACTGGGAGGACGCTGAAGACAAGCTCGTGGCCCTGCAGGGCGGAGCAGAAGTGGTCGGTCGCCTGGTGATGGAAGGCGATTGCGAAGGCGCAGTCTCGATCGGCGGAGGCGGTCGTTGTTGATCTGGCCGTAAACGACGGCGCGCCGTCTAGGCCAGTCTGCTCATCACGGCCTCGAAACTCACTTCGGGCGCATCGGGCGAAGACCCCGACATGAGCGCGTCCTGGCCGAGGATATCGCCTTCCAACTCGATACGCGCCCGCTCGACGCCGAACACGGATCGCAGGACAGGGATGATGGTATGCCGATCGAGCTGCAGGCTGGCCTTGAACCTCGCTCCGTGAATGACATAGGAGCCGACATAGAACGAGCTGCTGTCGCCGCCGATGATGCGCCCGCCCTGGAGCACGACTACCCCATAGCCCGATCCCAGCCGTGTCCTGAAGCCGATCTTGTAAAGGCCATCGTCCATCAGCGCTGGGCCGCGAGGCGAGCGGGAGAATTCGGCTGCGATCTGGGAGCCGACTCTCGCTCGGCGGCGCCTGAAAGGTCGGTGTCGATCTGCGCCTTCCCGGACCCGTCGCACATGTGGCAGACGCCCGTGTCGACGATGCCTGATCCCGCGCATCGGAGGCAGAGCTGGGGCTCCGGCGAACCTACGTCGATCTGCGTCATGGACCTGTGCACATACTCTCTAGTCACGCCCCCTATTAAGGCTCAGAGGTTTAACCGGCGCTCCGGAATCCCGTTCCTCCTCACGCGGATGCGACCGAAGGCTGGCATAAGGAACGCTGCCTTCACCGAAGCCCAAGCGGTCTAAGCGCGAAGGCCCTGGGCGGCAAATAACCTTCGCGGCGCGGCCTGGCGAGACAAGACAGCGCCGATGGCCGCGATCCTTTCGACCTCTCGATAGCCTTCGTGCGCCAGCATCCCCCCGAAGACATCCGGGTCGATCTCCTCATAAGTCATGCTCGCGCCTGCCTCGGCGGCGAGCCGCTCGAGCTCGATGCGCAGCAGATCTCGGCCTTCGATGATCGGGCTGCCCGTGTAGAGCACGAAGCGCCCCCGCGGATGCAGGCGATGCAGTCCAACAGAGACCCACGCCAAGGCGAGGTCCATGCCCAAGGCGCCGCCTCCATCGCGATAGGTCCGATGCTCGCCGTCGGCCAGATAGGGCGGGTTGGCGATGATGAGATCGAACTCGCCGGCTGCGGCCTCGGGCCCAGAGCCCGCGACCAGTTCAATCGACAGGCGGGCGTGGGCGGCATTGGCGGCTAGGAGAGCAAGGGCGAAGGGGTTCACGTCCCCGGCCACGACCCTGGAATGCGGCAAGCGTGCGGCCAGCGCCAGCGCGCCGGCGCCGGCGCCGGCGCCGACGTCGAGGATCGAGCGCGGCTGCGTACCGCATAGCGCGGAGGTCAGGAAGCGGACGAAGCGGTAGCTGTCCGGTCCAAGGAAGACGGCGTCGGGGGCGTCGCTCCGGGCGGAGTGCAGGTGCAGGCGCCCGTCAAGCGCACTGACCCTGACAGCGGATCGAAGCGACGCGCCCTCGTCGACGAGGAGCCCGCCGCTCGACATCGTGGCGAGGAGGGTAGGGTCGAGGTCGTTCGGTTCGAAGGGGCGCCCCCAGCCGAAGATGTCTCGCAGGTTGGCGGCGCGGGCGCGCTCCCGCCGGGACGCCACCCGTCTGTGGGTGGCGGGGGTCGGGCTCACGAAATCGTACCCGGCGGCCGCCAGCAGGTCGAGAAGGGCGACCAGGGCCGCGCGCCGCTGCCCAATCCCCATGTCGGCGGGGCTAGGTCCAGGGCGGCGATCGCTGTGATCATGCGCTCCTTCCATCAGGTCGCCTTCGAGCCGGGCGGCCGGATGGCTTGGCTTGCGACGGCCGGCCGGGAGCGGCGGCGCGGACGACCTGGGCCGGCGGGTGGGGAAGAACATGCGGATTTCCTGACGGTCCTAACCAAACGAGGAGGCGCTCAAGCTTTGAAACCGGCCGTCGTCGATCCGACGCTAGGCCTTCTAGATAAGGCTCCAGCGCCTGCGGCGTTGCATCCGAGCGGGCGCTCGGGCGTACGCGTCCGACGCGGTCAATCTCGGCTCGCGTGGTTTGCGCCGCAGCTTGTGATGTCGCAGATTCGGCGGCCGTCGATCGCGGTCACCGTGACCCGATACGAAAAGCCGTCGTCCCTCACGGTGTCGCCCTCTTTCAACAGCTCGCCCATGAAGCGCAGAGCTTCCCTGTATGCGTCGTCGTCCGTGGCCGCCGCGATCTCCGCGCAGAAGGCGGAGTGGTGCCCGAACAGGGCGAAACGATAGAGAGGGTGGTAGGCGGTCCCGCAGGTCATCGGCGCTCTCCGAGGTATCCACGACTTGAACGAACGCGTCGGCGGGCTGAAAGAGCGAACTGTCCGGAGGACAGCTCTACAGCGGGCCGCGCGCTTTGGACGTCGCCATCGGCGGTGGCCGGATATGACGGCTCCGTCGACGACCGGCGGGACGCGAAGGCGCGCCTCAGCATGCTGGACTTGTTAGGCGAGCATAAGAAAACCGATCTGCCGCATTGGGACTCAGGCGGGCCTAACGAGCCTGACAGCTCGGCTTCGAGAGGGGAGCGAGCCCGGATTGCAGGGCCTCCGGTTTGGCGGGTGTTCGGAGAGCGGCCTTTGGCGCTTGAAGTTTCCTGCAGACGCGCCTCAGGCGTGCTCTCGCTTCGGAGGGCATGTCCTTGACGTTCGGAACCGTTCTCATTCCCGTGAGTTGGCCCATCGCAGCTCTCTAACCCCTGGAGCTGCCCTCTGTTGAACCGCGAAGCCCCTCGTTGGAGGCCCCAGGCGCCGGCGAGGGGTCTTCATTTGCCTACAGAAGAAACGCTCGCACGGGCGGGAGCCACATCCGCCGGCCGGGCCAGCGAACACATTGATGGTGTCGCCGTCGCTGTCGGCGCCACGACCTCCCAAGCTTCTCTCTACGGAAGATCGGCCCGGGCTAGCAGCAGACGGGACGCAGGCGTTGCAAGGCCGACAGCACGGCCAGCAACCTTATCAGGGAGCCGGTGGCGACGCCCGCGACGGCGAAGCCCCGCAGACGACACTCGGATGCCAGCTGGACAGGCGAAGGCCGCCGCACTCGACTAGCGGCAAAGATCACCGGGGCCGCCAGGCCGAGGTTGCGCCATTGCGAAAATCGACGTTCCGCCATGGGGTGGTCTCCTTGTCGTCATGGCCACCTGAAAGCAACCTCGCCGCACGGCCGACGACCTGGCGGCCGACATCAATGAGTCTGTCCGATCACTCGAAGGCCGAGGAAGCGGCGATCGCGAGTAGGGCCAAAATCGCAATCACCACCGACCATTCGCCGAAGCTGGGTCGCCATTGGGGACGTCTGGGCAAGTCGCGTTCCTCTACCGTCGGTCCAGCCCCGCTCTTTCAGGAGGTGCGCGAGGGACTGGAGCAGACCCGCTCAGGAGGCGAGCGACTGGGCGAGCTTAGACCTCCAAGCGCTTTGCGCGTTTAACCTGTGATGATTAACGGCAGCGCTTTTGATACTTCAGCCCGCACGCCGCCGCAGTCGAGGGACGGAGGCCGCCTAGAGGAGGCGCTCGTTCCCGGTCAGGCGTTTGAATAGGCGATCGAGCGCCGCGAGCAGGTGTCCGCCAAATCCAGTCATGCGAAGCCAACAAGCTGCGCCGGAATTGGTTGCGGCCCGGTGCGCCGCAGGGGGGGCGTGGCTGCGCGCCGGGCCGCATCGCACGCCAGCGCCGGAATGCGCCTCCTTAAAGCTCGAGGACCATCCGGGGTTCCGTCTCAGCCCATCCAGCCCATGTAGGCGCACCCGACGATCCCTATGAACGAAAGCGTTCCGAGCAGCAGCGCCGCCTCTCACCCGGCTAGACGCCACCAGCGGGGGATGGGAGATTTTTGTTTGCGCAAAGACGATCTCCCGGCGCCAGGAAGAAGGGGATGCCCGGCAAACTGCTTAAGCCCGGCCTGGTTCCTCTCGGTCGCGCCTTTCTCGTCAGGGGTTGCGGCCCGGAGCGGTGCTCAGGGGGGTGCGCTCCGGGCCGCAGACTTCCGCGCGGAAGACAATCCTTAGCCGTCCCGAGGGCGATGGGTTCCACGGGGGCGGCTCTTCGACCAACTGCGGAATGACAGCCGAAGCCGGCCCGCTTCACGTTATCCGGTCGCAATCCAGTAAAGGATGCCGAAGATCGCAAGACACAGGGCGATCAGGACCGCCTCTGTCATCCGTCCCGTTCGTTTGGGCCGCCCCGGCACGTTCCGCCTCCCGTCGTGAACGATGTTACTATTTTACAATTTGCATGGCTGTCCAGCCCTCGACCGGCCGCATCGACGGACCGGCTCGGCGACCTGGATAAATCCCTCCTGGGCAGCATAGGGAAGGGCGAGTCCGCAGCGCTCTTCTGGCGCCCCCTTCTCCCTGCTGCACTCCGCCTTGGCCGTCAGGCGTTTACGCGCTGGTCGGTATCGTCGACGTTCGCCGCCGCCTGGGCCAGCAGGCTTCCTCCGATCAGCAGAGGAGAGTCCTCGGCTGAAAGGGGAGGTAGGCAAACAAATCGCGCCGCCTTTTGGCCGTTCCGTAGGAACAGATGGATCTCGACGTGGTCGCCGGCGGCCGCCAGCCGCTCCGCCACGGTCTTGGCGACGTCTTCCGCGGCGCGCCCGCGCGCAAACAGCTGAGGCTCGACGTCATCCACGCGGACGGCCCAGACGTCGCCAAAGGGTTCTACAACGACGGTTCGCATCGAAGCATCTCCAGTGAAGAGTGAAGGCGGTCGCTATTTGGATGGCCGCGGAGACGGTTCAAGGGGCGCTGTAGTCCAGCCCGGCAGGCTGTTCCATAAGTTTGGGGGCTTCCAACCGACGGCCGGCCATTGCGACTGCGTCAGCAAAGGCCGGCCAGCGTCCCGGCCCGGATCGCGTCCGGCCTACGCCTTCATGGCGTGCCAGCCTCGGATCATGAAGGCCTGGAAGAAGGACACGGGCGTCGCAAACCCTGCTGCCCGCCAAAGGGCCTCGGTCTCTGCCGCCGGCAGAACCCCCAGCGCGTCGCGCAGCATGCTCTCCCGCCTGGCCGACGATTCGGGGGGCGCGCCCATCAGGGTCTGGACCTGATTCCAATCCTTCAACATGTCTCGAAACCCCGCATCTTCGAGATCGGCGCTGATTTCGGCGCTGACGAAGCGACCGCCCCGCTTCAGTCGATCATGAATGGCGCCGTAGAAGGCCGGCCGTTGTTCCCGTCTGATGAAATGGGCGACCAACAGGCTGACCGCGGCGTCGAATGGGCCGGGGGGCGCGTCCTCGGCGTAGCCCTGGATAAGCTCGCATCGCTCCAGAACGCCCGCTTCCTTTAACCGGTCCCGGCCGACATTCAGCATCTCGGCGGAAGGATCGACCCCGACGAAAAACCATCCTGGACGCGCTTGGGCCAGGGAGAGGATTTCAGCGCCCGTTCCCACGCCGACGCACAGCACTCGCGCTTCGCTCGGACATTCGGCCAGGACCAGGCCCGTCAGGAAGTGGAGGCAATTGGAGATCGGAACGAGGGCGCGGTTCCGATGGTCGTAGGCGTCCGCCATCTCCTGGTTGAAGAAATACGGCGAGGCGGTCGATCGGGAAGAAGGCATTGTTAATGTGTAACACAAACGTCGTCCGATACCATGCCAACCGTCATGTCCTGTTAGAGCAACCGGCCGATCGTCCGAGGCCCATTTCGGAAATCCTAATCCAGCCTCACATTGACCGCGCAGATCTGGCGGCCGTCCTTCGTCTTCACTCTCACTTCGAAGGCGACGGATTCCCGGCTCAGGATCTCGCGCTCCTTGATCAGATCGCCGGCGAAGCGAAACCCTTGACGACGCGCCTCGGCGTCCGTCGAAGCCTCGGCTTCGTGGACCTGATCCACCTCCAGACCGGCGACGAGGAAATCGTAGAGGGCCATGACGGAAACCTATACGCCCGAGCCTGAACCTAGGATGACTCTGCTGATCGGCGTCTCTCGGCATGGCGCCAGGCGATCCGACCCATGCGAAGGGGAACCGTTAAAGCAACGCCTGGGCGTCGAGGACGTTATCGACGCCGCGTCGCATGAGCGGCGGCGATGGAAATGCGCGAAGTGTGGAGCGGGAAGGCGAAGAGGGGATGTGGTCCGGCGACGAGCTCCACGATCTGATCACGATCAAGCTGACGCGGCGCAGGAGCGTGTCTCCAGCAACCCTCCGCAAGCTCAGTGAAGCGTTCAATCCCTTGGCGCTCATCCCTGCGAGGGACGACCTCATCGTACAGGGCGTCAAGGCCTCCTCCTGCCTCCTGCTTTTGAACGGGTTTGCGGCTCGCTACCGCTTGTTGCGGAATGGGCGGCGCCAATTCACCGAGATTTGTCTCCCAGGCGATTTCGTCAATCTCGGCTCTTTGTTGAAGAAGCGTCAGCCGCAGGGCGTCGTGGCCCTGACGGACTGTCGGGCGGCCTCAATTCCCCATGCTCGCCTTGATCGGTTGATCGACGCCGACGGCGACCTGGTCAGAAGCCTGTGGCTGGACACCCTGGTCGACGGCGCCGTGAGCCGCGAGTGGATTCTTGCGCTCGGCGCCCAGAGCGCAAAGGAGCGCCTGGCCTGGTTCCTGTGTGAACTCTACTGCCGACTGGAACTGGTGGGCCGCGCGAAAGACTGCTGCTTCCAGTTGCCTATGACCCAGGCGGAGATAGCGGATATCCTTGGGCTTTCGACCGTCCATGTGAACCGCGTCGTGGCGGAGCTTCGACGAGAAGGTCTCGTGGAGTGGAAGGGGGCTCTTGTTCATCTGAAGGATTGGGGCGGGCTGGCCGCCCTGGCCGAGTTCGACAAGGCCTACCTGGAGTCGCCTCCAGAGTAAGCGGGCGGTCGCGGTGGGAGGGCGGCGCGAGATCGGCCGCGTCCGTCCCTGTTCTCGCTACAGGCGCAAGCGTAGATGGCTTTTATCGACCCATCGACCCACCCCGGCGCAATCGGAATAGGCTCCGATCCATTAGGATCGTTGTCGGCGACGCTGAGGTGATCGTCACTACATTGACCTCAGCGGCGAACATGCACCTTGGGAACAGCGTGGCCGGCGTAACGTTGGCCCGTCATGGCTGGCGATGTTGCAACCCTTATCGGCTCGGCTGCAGCAATCTGCTCGATTACGAGCTTTGCCCCGCAGGCGTACAAGATCTGGAAGGAGAGGGACGCCTCGGCGGTGAGCCTCAAAACCTATTCCCTGACCGTCAGCTGTTTCATCCTGTGGACGATCTACGGCGTGATGACCTCGGCCTGGCCTGTGACCATCGCCAACGCCTCCGCCCTCGTGATGGCGTCGGCGGTCCTGGTTATGAAATGGCGCTTTCGCGACGCGGGGAAGAGCGCATCGGACGCGTGAACGCGGTCAGGCGGCAAGCGGAAAACGCAGGGTGAAACAACTGCCTTGACCGGGGCCGTCGCTGGCCAGTTCGACAGCTCCGTCATGCATCTCGACCAACTGCTTTACGAGAGCCAGGCCGATGCCGAGACCTTCGCGCGAGCGATCGTCAGGCCCCTTCGACTGAGTGAACAGATCGAAGATGCGGCCCTGCATGTCATGCGGCACGCCCACGCCGTTGTCGGCGATGTCGATCCGCACCTCGTCCTGGACGACATCCGCGGAAACACGGATCTGTCCTTCGGACGGCGTGTATTTGGCGGCGTTGGTCAGCAGGTTGCTGACGACCTGCGACAGGCGGGTGAAATCGCCTTCGAGCCACAGGGGCTGGGAAGGCAGGGCGACCGTCAGGTCGTGCGCGCCAGCCTCGATCTTGGGTCGGCTGGTGTCCACGGCGGACTCGATGACGCTCTGCAGACTCACACGCTCGCGCTGAAGGGAAATCTTGCCCTGATCGATCCGGGCGACGTCGAGCAGGTCTTCGATCAGCCGCGAGAGGTGGTGGGCCTGAACCTCCATCCGCGCCTGGATGTCGGCCTTGCGGTTCTTGTCCGACTGGCGCTCCAGAAGCTGAAGACCGGCGCGGAGCGCCATAATCGGGTTGCGCAACTCATGGCCCAGCATGGCGATGAAGTCGTTCTTGCGGCGGTCCGCCGCGCGCAGGGCGTTGGCGTAGGCCTCCAGTTCATCGCGCTGGGCGAGAATCTCCATGCGCTGACGATAGAGATCAATGAAGATGTTCGCCTTGCTGCGCAGGATGTCGGTTTCGATCGGTTTCTGGATGAAGTCGACGGCCCCGGCCTCATAGCCCCTGAACCGTCGCTGCAGATCGGCGCTTCCCGCCGTGACGAAGATGATGGGGACGTGGCGCGCGTTCACATTGCCGCGCATGAACTCGGCCAACTGGAAACCGTCCATGCCCGGCATCTGCACGTCCACCAGGGCCAGGGCGACATCGTGGACCAGCAGCAGCTCCAGCGCCTCGTCGCCCGAGCGGGCCTTCAGGCAGACGACGTCCTCCCGCTTCAGCAGCGCCTCCAGCGCGAGCAGGTTCTCTTCAAGGTCGTCGACCAGCAGGAGGTGAATCGGCTGTTCCGGGCTGCTCATTCTGTTCCGAGACCTTTCAGATGTTCGGCGATGCCTTCGAGCGGCAGGGCGATGGCCGCCGTGCAGGCGTTGCGGGCGGCCTGGGGCATGGCCTGGGCGTAGGCGGCGGCGGGCTCCTCCACCAGGGCGACCCCGCCCGCGGCGGCGACG
>DJDA01000041.1 GCA_002430835.1 Brevundimonas sp. UBA5936 | reverse complement strand
GCCGCCGGATATCCGGCGGCCCTCAATTCGTTTGGGGTCAAGCTTTCTGCGCCCAGAGTAGAAACTCGACGTTGCCGTCGCCGCCGGTGATCGGGCTGTCGGCGACCTCGCGCACGGCCCAGCCGCTCTCCTCCAGCCAGGCGCGGACCTTGGCCACAGCGGCCACGTGCGCCTCCGGATCCTTGACCACGCCCTTCTTGCCGACCGCCTTGGGGCCGTCCGCCTCGAACTGCGGCTTGACCAGAGTGATCAGGTCCGCCCCCGGCGCCGCCAGATCGAGCGCCGTCGGCAGCACCTTCGACAGGCTGATAAAGCTGACGTCGCAAACAATCAGGGACGGCGCCTCGGTGATGACGTCAGGCGTCAGATCGCGTGCATCGGTCTTCTCCAGGTTCAGCACGCGCGGATCGACGGCGACCTTCGGATGCAGCTGCCCCGTGCCGACGTCCACGGCGAACACCCGCGCCGCGCCGCGATCCAGGCAGACCTCGGTGAAGCCGCCCGTAGAGGCGCCGACATCCAGCACGACGCGGCCGTCAACCGCGACCGGCCACAGGTCCAGCGCCCGCTCCAGCTTCAAGGCGCCGCGCCCCACCCAGCGGAAGGCGTCGACATAGGTGACGACCGCGTCTTCATTGACGGCCTGAGACGCCGCCCTGGCGGACGCCCCGTCCACGGTGACGCCGCCCGCCTCGATCGCGGCCTTGGCCTTGGCCCGGCTTTCGGCCAGACCGCGCGCGACCAGGAGTTGATCCAGCCGGAGCCGGCTCAAACCATGGCGTCCAGGCGAGCCAGCGCTGCCTGAAGCTTGGCCTTGCCCTCTTCGGCCTCGGCCAGCTTGGCGCGCTGTTCATCGACCACCTCGGCGGCGGCGCGGGCGACGAAGTTGGGGTTGCCCAGCTTCTTGTTCACATGGTCGATATCACTGTCGAAGGCGGCGATCTCCTTCTCCAGACGCGCGCGCTCAGCGGCCAAGTCGATGATCCCGGCCAGCGACAGCGCGACCGTCGCCCCGCCCGAGACGAAGGTTACAGCCCCGGCCGGCGCGGCCTCGGCTACGGCGACGTCGGACACGCGGCCCAGGGTCAGGATCAGGTCGCGATGGCGCGCAATGCGCTCGGCCGTGACCGCGTCCGGCGCGACGAAGGCCAGCGGCGGCTTGGCCGACGGCGGCACGTTCATCTCGGCCCGCAGGGCGCGGATTTCACCGATCAGGTCGACCAGCCAACCGATCTCGGCCTCGGCGTCCGCATCGACAAAGGAGTCCGGCAACACCGGCCAGGTCTCGCCCATCAGCAGGCCGTCGCGCGCCGGGCCTTCCTTGCCCAGTTCCGCCCACAGCTCTTCGGTGATGTAGGGCATGACCGGGTGCAGCAGCTTCAGCGTCTGGTCGATGGTCCAGGCCGTCATGGCCCGCGTCTCGGCCTTGGCGGCTTCGTCCGAACCGTTGAACACCGGCTTGGCCAGTTCCAGATACCAGTCGCAGAAGACGTTCCAGATGAAGCGGTAAAGCGCGCCCGCCGCATCGTCGAAACGGCCGCCTTCGATGGCGTCCGACACCTGACGCTCGGCCTTGGTCAGTTCGCCGCGGATCCAGCGGTTGATTGTCTGCTGCACGCCTGCGGGGTCAAAGCCCTCGACGCGGCGCGCCTCGTTCATCTGGCTGAAGCGGGCGGCGTTCCACAGTTTGGTGCCGAAATTGCGATAGCCTTCAATGCGTTGTTTCGACAACTTAATGTCGCGCGTACCCGACAGGATCGCCATGGTGAAGCGCAAGGGATCGGCGCCCAGCTCGTCGATGATGCCCAGGGGGTCAATGACGTTACCCTTGGACTTCGACATCTTCTGGCCCTTCTCGTCGCGGACCAGACCGTTGATGATGACGCGCTTGAAGGGGACTTCGCCGTCCATGAAGTGCAGACCCATCATCATCATCCGGGCGACCCAGAAGAAGATGATGTCCGCCGCCGTGACCAGGTCGCTGGTCGGATAAAAGCGCTGCAGGTCTTCGGTCTTTTCGGGCCAGCCCATGGTCGAGAAGGGCCACAGGGCCGAGCTGAACCAGGTGTCCAGAACGTCCTCGTCCTGGGTCAGCACGACCTCGGAATCATAGTCCGACATCGCCTGTTCGCGAGCGTCCTCTTCCGTCTCGGCGACGTAGATCTCGCCGTTCGGGCCGTACCAGGCGGGGATGCGGTGGCCCCACCACAGCTGGCGCGAGATGCACCACGGCTCGATGTTGCGCAGCCATTCGAAGTAGATCTTCTCATAGCTCTTGGGCTCGAAGACGGTGGCGCCGTCCTCGACCGCCTTCAGGGCGGGCTGGGCCATGACCTTGGCGTCGACGTACCACTGGTCCGTCAGCCACGGCTCGATAACGACGCCCGAGCGGTCGCCGTGCGGAACGACGTGCTTGGTCTTCTCGATCTCGCGCAGCCAGTTCTCTTCCTCGGCGCGGGCGACGATGGCCTTGCGCGCGGCGAAGCGATCCATGCCCTCGTATTCCGCAGGCACGTCGGGCGTGTCGGTGGCGGTGATCCGACCGAAGGCGTCCATGATGTTCAGAGCTTCAAGTCCTGCACGCTTTCCGACGCCGAAGTCGTTGAAATCGTGAGCCGGCGTAATCTTCACCGCGCCCGAACCCTTGGTCGGATCAGCGTAGTCGTCGGCGACAATCGGAATGCGGCGGCCGGTGATCGGCAGGGTCACGAACTTGCCGGCCAGACCCTTGTATCGCTCATCGTCCGGGTGAACAGCCACGCCGGTGTCGCCCAGCATGGTTTCCGGCCGGGTCGTGGCGACGACGATGAAGTCGCGCGTCTCGAACTCGGTGGCCTTGCCGTCCTCGTCGAAGGCTACCGGATGCTGATAGGTCACGCCGTCGGCCAGCGGATAGGCGAAGTGCCAATAGGCGCCCTCGACCTCCTTCTGCTCGACCTCAAGGTCGCTGATGGCGGTCTGGAAATGCGGATCCCAGTTCACCAGTCGCTTGTCGCGATAGATCAGGCCGTCCTTGTGCAGTTGGACGAAGACCTTGCGGACGGCGGCGTTCAGCCCCTCGTCCAGGGTAAAGCGTTCGCGCGACCAGTCGCACGACGAGCCCAGGCGACGAAGCTGGCGCACGATGGTCCCGCCGGATTCGGCCTTCCACTCCCACACCTTTTCGATGAAGGCGTCGCGGCCCAGATCACGGCGACCGATGTTGCCCTCGGCCGCCAGCTTGCGCTCGACGACCATCTGGGTGGCGATGCCCGCGTGGTCGGTGCCCGGCAGCCACAGGACGGCCTTGCCCTTCATGCGGTGATAGCGGGCCAGGATGTCCTGAAGCGTGTTGTTCAGGGCGTGGCCGATGTGCAGGCTGCCCGTTACGTTCGGCGGCGGAATGACGATCGAATAGGCATCTGCGGCGCCGTCAGTCGGCTGGGCCGCGCGCGGGGCGAACAGGCCGCTGTCCTCCCACTGGGCGTAGATGCGCGGCTCGGCGGCCTTGGGTTCGAACGTCTTCTCAAGCATGGTCATCTCGTTTCCCCGGCGACCAACGCGGCGCGTTGTCGATCGGGGCTGGAATTCTTCGGTAAAGCAAAGGGCGGTCCCGCCGGAACCGCCCTTAAATGACTTAATGATCGCCGCGTCCCACGGCTAGGCCAAATCAGTGCCGTCGCGGCGAGAACCAGCCTTCATCCGTGTGTTGGACCGATCCGGCCACCGCCAGGATCGCCAGGGTCTGTTCGATCCGGTCCGTCTTGCGGCGACCGATCCGGCCATCGAAGCGACGCGCCAGTTCCAGCGGTTGCAGCGGCCGCCCTTCGCGACGCAGCTCTTCCAGCAACACGCCCGCCAGAACCGCAGGCGCATCGGGCAACGGCGCTCGTGTGCTGGTCCTGTCGAGCAGCGCCTCGATCTGCACGGCGCGTGCGGACGACTTGATCCGTCCCGCCTGATAGCTCGGCCGCAGGAATTGGATCTCGCCCCTCTCCTCCTGCACCCGCCGAGCGCGGTTCAGTTCCAGCAGGGCGCCGAGCGTCGCCTGATTCGTCATGCCGTCGCGCCAGCCGTAGGCCGTCGCCACCTGCTGATCCAAGCGTTGATGCAGATGATGCAGCAAGCCGACCTGACCGCGATCATAGAGATCGCGCTCGCTCCCGATCAGTTCTGCGCCCTCCTGAAGGCGACGCCGGACATTGTAGAGCCCGGTCATCGTCAGATCCTCGTGCTGGGCCAGAACCTGACGACGACGTTCGTCGATCTCTTCGGCCAAGACGCCGATCTCCTCGCCTGCGGCGCTGTTCAGATCAGGAAAGGGAAAGGCGTCGAAGCAGGCCTTCTTGTTATAGACAGGCCGATCCTCCAGCCGCCCGCCGCGCGCCAGGGCCCACACTCCATGCACATGCGACGACAGCACGCCCAGGATGCGCGGATCGTCCGAGGCGACGGCGATCAGGGTGTTGTCCGGCAGGATGTCCGCATCCAGAAAACGGAACCACCGGTGCTTGGCCGTCTCCACCGTGGCGATGTAGCGGGACAGCCCATCCAACGCCGGGCGGAACTCGCTGCGCGGCTCTCCGAACATCCACCAGTTGTCGCGATAGGCGGCGCGATTGTTGCGGTCACGCTCGGGCTTCACCACCTCCAACAGATGCTGGAAGACGGCGGGGTGACTGCGGCGCGCCTCTTCCTCGGTCCAGCCGAACAGATCGATCACCTTCACGCCGCGCGATCGTGAGGCCAGATCGCGCCCGTTGCGATAGGCGCGGATCGGAATTTCCGCCTCATCGCTGGACGCCGCCAGCAACTGCTTCGCCCGGTCCGGCGACACCATGAACCCACCGCCGTGCAGCTTCACGCCGGGCGAGCACAACAACGCATTGGCCTTCAGCGGCTGCGCCTCGCTGACCGACGCCCCGATGGTCAGGTCCGGCCCGATGTCGCCGCGCTGTTCGCGAAGGACGATGTCCGGCGTTTCGCCGTCGCTCATTCTCTCTTCGACCACCGTCAGCAGACGACCCTGCCCATTCGGCTCGCCGCGCTCGGCCACGGTCATGGCGATGCGGACGTCGGCGCGGTCGGCGCCCTTGATCCATGGGTGGTCAGGGATGGCGAAGGTCAGGCGCATGGGCGGCGCGCCGTTCAAGTGATGCTCCAGCACGCGCCGGGAAAAGGTCTGGGTGATCGAGTTGGTGGTGATGAAGCCGAACCGTCTCAGAACGCTGCCCTTAGCCGTCAGGATCTCCGCCGCACGGTCCCACCAGGCCGTGACCAGATCCGCCGATCGGAACCGCCCCTGCCGCACCCGCCACAGGGCGTCGACATAGCCGTCGCCCAGTTCGCCGCGCACGTCCTTGCCCCCGATGAAGGGCGGATTGCCGATGATGAAGTGCGCCGTCGGCCAGACCGTCGGGCGTGGATCAATATATCGCGTAACCTCTCTCTCCTCGTGCGCCGCAGCCGCCGAAAGACCGCCGCCTCGGCTCAACACGCGCGCGTGGGTCAGAGGCCGCCCGCGCGCGTCCCGCACCAGTTCTTCGTCCTTCCAGGTCAGCAGCGCGTCCGTATGCTGGATACGGTTAAAATTGCGCAGGATCGGTTCGGTCGGCTTGGCGTCGCCGGCGTTCCTGAAATGCCATTGCAGATAGCCGATCCACATCACCATCTCGGCGATCCAGGCGGCGTGGACGTTCTTCTCCAGCCCCCAGAACTGCTCGGGACTGACGGTATGCCCCTCCAGACCGAGCGCCGTCTGGGCGTCGCCCAGATCGGTCAGGGCGGTCAGAACCTCGCTCTCGAGATCCTTCATCATGTCCATGGCCACATAGAGGAAGTTGCCGGTGCCGCAGGCGGGGTCCAGCACCCGCGTCGTGCACAGGGCATGGTGGAACTCGCGCATGGCGCGACGCGCCCGCACCACGTCGCCGCTGGCGTAGTGGCCGACCGCCAGCCCCGCGACCGCCTCCCACTCGGCGCGCAGCGGCTCCATGATCGTCGCCTCGACCAACCGCCGTACATAGGCCTTGGGCGTATAGTGGGCGCCGAGTTCGCCGCGTTCCATCGGGTCCAGCGCCTGTTCCAGCAAGGCGCCGAAGATCGCCGGCTCGACCGAAGCCCAGTCGCGCTGGGCGGCGGCGATCAGAGCCTCCAGTTCCGCCTCCGTGACCGGCACGGCCGCCTCTTCCTTGAACAGGCCGCCATTGAAACGCCGCAGATCCTGACGAACCGCCGAGCAATGCCCGCCGCTGTTCATGCGGCGAAAGAAGTCCGCCGCACTGACGTGAAAGCGATCCGCCATCCCGCGATAGCTTTCCAGCAGACGTAGAAATCCCCGGTCGTCGATCAGTCCGACGCTGTCGGCGAACATGGCGAAGATGCACTGCATGACGAACAGCGAAGTGCGCTTGTCCCACGCCGCCCGCGTCACGACATCGACGCAACCGCTGGAATCGGTCGGCGCCCGCTTGCGGATCGAGCGCACCAGCCAGGCCAGCCGCTCGGCGATGTCGCTGGTCACAGCCGCCACATGGCTTGCCGGATCCAGACTCATCGGCTCGTCCCACACCCGGCGCAGACGCTCCCGCACCGCCGGATCACGCAGGTCGTCCATAGTGATGCGACAGCGCGCCAGATCGGGAAACGGCACATAGCCCTTCCCCTGCCGATCGAAGTCGGCCCACAGGTGGATGGAGCGCCCGACGTCCACGACAACGATGAAGGGCGGCCATTCGTCTAGCGCCTTAGCGTAGGTCTCGGCCTGGCGCTTGGCGTCCAGCATCAGCCGCTCGATTGCGCCCGCATCGCCCTTCGGCGGTTTGCGCCCGCGCCCGTTGAACAGGGCCAGATGCCGCTGCGGGTCCAATTCGCCGCCGGGCGCGCGCTTCTGCGACTGCTTGGCCTCAAGCACGAAGGCGCCGCGCCGATAGCAGTCGATGAATCCCCGGTGCGCGCCGCCGTCGTGAAAGCGGAACTCCACCCGCCGTTCGAAACAGTAGCCGCGATCTCCCACCGTCTCCTGATCCGGCGCCGTCACGCCGATCAGAGCGCACAGTTGGCTGATGAAGGTCTGATAGTGCGAACGCTCGCTGATCGTCGCGCTGCCCCAGCGCGTGATGAACGCTTCGACATCCATAGATTGTTCTCCCACCCCTGAGAGAACAATATTAGGTTGCATATTAGCAAAAACACAACCTTACATTACTGCAGGACAACCTGGACGCGACAGGCCTCAGCGCCTGCCGAAATCCTTCAGCACCGCTTGCGCCGCATTGTGTCCTGGCGCTCCCGTCACTCCGCCGCCCGGATGAGCGCCCGATCCGCACAGATAGAGCCCAGGCACGGGCATCCGATGATCGGCGTGGCCCAGCACCGGCCGGGCGCTGAACAACTGATCCAGCGTCAGCCGTCCGTGGAAGATATCGCCGCCGATCAGGCCGAAGCGCCGCTCCAGATCGCGCGGTCCCAGCGCCAGCCGCCCGACCACGGAGGCCTTGAATCCCGGCGCATGGGCCTCGACCGTCTCGATCATCAGGTCAGCCACCGTGTCACGATGCGCGTCCGCCAGATCCGGCGAGACGTGCTGACAGAAAAGGCTGGCGACGTGCCGCCCCGCCGGGGCCAGGCTGTCGTCCAGGGTCGAGGGGATCAGCATCTCGACGATCGGTTTGGACGACCAGCCGTTCAGCCGCGCTTCGGCGTGGGCGCGGTCCATATAGGCCAGGCTCGGGGCGATGATGATGCCCGCTGTCAGGTGGTCCCCCGCCCCTGGCAGGGCCGTGAAGCGCGGCAGTTCCGACAGGGCGACGTTCATGCGGAAGGTGCCCGAGCCGGAGGCGTAGCGGCTCATCCGCTCGGAGAAGTCCGCCGGAACCACGGCCGGATCGACCAGGCGGTCGAACAGCAGACGCGGGTGCAGGTTTGAGACCACGGCCCGGGCGCGGACTGCGTCGCCCGCCTCGGTTACGGCTCCGACCGCCCTGCCCTTTTCCGTCAGCACCTCGGCGACCGGCGCGTCCAACCGGATGTCGACGCCCTGCTCGGCGGAGGCGGCGGCCATGGCCTGGGTGATGGCGCCCATGCCGCCGATGGCGTGGCCCCAGGCGCCCTTCTTGCCGTTCACCTCACCAAAGACGTGGTGCAGCAGGACATAGGCCGAACCGGGCGTATAGGGGCTGGCGTAGTTGCCGACGACGCTGTCGAAACCGAACAGGGCCTTGATCGGGTCGCTCTCGAACCAGCCGTCCAGCCAGTCGCCCGCCGACTTGGCGAACAGGTCCAGCAGATCGCGCTGCGCCGCGAGGCCCAGCCCCGAAACCCGCCGCCCCAAGGACGCCGCCTTCAGCATCTCCGGCAGCGCAGCCAGCCAGCCTTCAACCACGTTGGGCGGGGTGGTCAGGATCAGATCGCGCAGGATGGCGGCGACCGTCTCCAGCCGCGCCTCATAGTCCGGCAGGCGCTCGGCGTCGCGCACCGAGAACTTGGCCACCTCGGCCTGGGTCCGTCCCTCGCCGGTCAGCAGGTAGCGCCCGTCGTCAAAGGGCAGGAAGTTGGCCGCCCGGCGCTCGACCACCCGCAGCCCGTGGCGGGGCAACTCCATGTCGGCGATGACGCGCGGGTTCAGCAGGCTGACGGTATAGCTGGCGGTCGAGTTACGGAAACCAGGATGGAATTCCTCGGTCACCGCCGCCCCGCCGGCGACGCCGCGCCGTTCCAGCACCGTCACCTTCAGACCGGCCCGCGCCAGATAAAAGGCGCAGACCAATCCGTTGTGCCCGCCGCCCAGGATGACGACGTCCGTTTCCGCCTGCGCCATGCGCGCTCCCTCCCGTTTGAGAGAGCGACGCTAGTCCTAGGCCGCGCGTCCCGCCAGATAGCGGCGATGCAGCAGCGGCTTGCCCAGCCAATAGGCCAGCTCCGCCGGGCGGCTGATGTCCCAGACAGCCAGATCGGCGGCCTTGCCCGCCTCAAGCGTGCCGATCTCGTCCTGCAGGCCCAGCGCGCGGGCCGCATTTCGCGTGGCGCCCGCCAGAGCCTCTTCCGGCGTCAAACGGAACTGGACGCAGGCCAGGTTGATCGCCGCCGTCATGGAGGCGACCGGCGAGGTGCCCGGATTGCAGTCCGTGGCCACCGCCATGCGCGCCCCGTGCTGGCGCAACAGGGCGATCGGCGGCGCCTGCGTCTCGCGCAGCATCAGGAAGGCGCCGGGCAGCAGCACCGCCACCACGCCCGCCTCGGCCATCGCCTTCACGCCCGCCTCGGTCGTGTGCTCGATATGGTCGGCCGACAGGGCCTGATAGCGGGCGGCCAGCGCAGCCCCGCCGCCGTCCGACAGCTGATCCGCGTGCAGCTTGACCGGCAAACCCAGTTCCTCGGCCTTGTCGAACAGGCGGCTGACCTCCTCGACCGAGAAGGCGATGGGCTCGCAATAGGCGTCGACGGCGTCGACCAGACCCTCGGCGTGGGCGGCGGGCAGGATTTCATCCACAGCCTTGTCCACATAGACGGCGCGATCGGCCTTATGCTCCGGCGGCACCGCGTGCAGACCCAGATAGGAGGTGCGGACCCGCACCCCGGCCTCGCGCCCGATGCGGCGGGCCACGCGCAGCATCTTCAGCTCGCTGTCGTGATCCAGACCGTATCCAGACTTGATCTCGACGGTGGTGACGCCGGTGGCCTTCAGCCCTTCCAGCCGCGCCAGAGCCGAGGCGTAGAGTTGATCCTCGCTCTCCTCGCGCGTGGCCCGCACGGACGAGACGATGCCGCCCCCGGCGCGGGCGATTTCTTCATAGGTCGCCCCCTCCAGCCGCCGCTCGAACTCGCCCGAACGATCGCCGCCGAAGACCAGGTGAGTGTGGCAATCCACCAGCCCCGGCGTGACCCAGCGCCCGCCCAGACGGTCGGTTTCCACAGCCTTGTGCACAGGCAGATCAGCGCGCGGCCCGACCCAGGCGATGCGCCCGTCCTTGATCAGGATGGCGGCGTCCTCGATGGCGCCATAGGGGGCGCCCCCGGCGGCCATCGTCGCGACGTGGCAGTCGATCAATAGTCGTGTTTCCAGGCTCATTGACGCAACTCGGCTCTCAAACGATCAGCGGTTGTGCGCAGGCGCGCCGCTATCTCCGGATCGACGATCTCGGACGGGTAAAATGCCGTAAGAACCCAGCCGCCCCAGAACCAGTAATCGGACAGCTTATAGGTGGGTCGAACTCGCTGGGCGAAAACCACGGTTAGCCCCTCATCGGCATCGCCACAGTCTATAGGCCAAGCTCTTAACCTAGGAGGCGGCGTCTCACCGTCGATCACAACGATACGGCTGTATGTGCTCATATAGGTTCGGCCAGGGACTGGAACAGCCCGCGCGAGGTAAATGCTATCAGCGTTTGAGGCTAGGTCGCGCTGGAACTCAAGAATCTGTTGGCTCGCGCGATCGATGCCTTCACAGGCTTGTGCGGGGGATGCTGAGACAACAAGGCCGACAATCGCAGCCGCTAGCCACGCTCTCATCGCGAGGCTACTCCAGCCAGGATTTCACAGAACCAACGGCCCGCCGTCAGGGAGCCGAGGTCGCCGACTTCCAGCGACGGGTCGTATTCGGTCAAGTCAACGGCGCGCACCTTGGTATGGGCGCCGATGGCGCGGGCGGCGTCGAAGAAATCGTGCACCGACACCCCGCCCGGCCGTGCGCCGGGGCTGGCGGGCCACTGGCTGCGGTCGATCACGTCGATGTCGAAGTCGACATAGATGACCTCGCACAGGGACGACAGACGCTCCAGCTCCTCGACCACCACATTGGCTAGGCCGCGCTGGCGGCATTCGCGGGCAGTGCGGACGCTGATGCCGGCCGCCTCGGCCTTTTCATGCGCCCGGCGAGTATTGGCGAAGGGCGCGAGGCCGACCTGGCTGATGCGGCGGCCGTCCATGCCGTCATCCAGCAGGGCCTGGATCGGGTTGCCGTTGGTCAGTCCCTGGTCCGTGTCGCGCAGGTCGAAATGCGCGTCCAGCGTCAGCACGCCGACGCGGTCCAGCCCCAGAGCGTGAACGCCCGGCCGGGTGATCGCATTATTGCCGCCGACCAGAATGGTCAGGTCGCGATGGGCCTGCGCCGCCACGGCGTCGCGCACAGGCTCGAAGGCGTCGAACGGCGAGACGGCCTTCAGCGCCACATCGCCAGCGTCATGAACCTTGATCTCAAGCTCCAGCCCCGTCTCGACATCATAGGTCGACAGACGCGGCAGAACCCCACGCAGCACCTTCGGCCCCAGGTCACAACGGCCCGGCGTCAACGACCGCTCGTTCAACGGCGCGCCGATCAAGGCGACGCGGGCGTCGGGATGGCGCCCCACCAGATCGCCGACAGAACGCCACCCCAGGGCTTCAGACGGTTGGCTCATGGGTGTCATCCTTTGGTCGGAGAGAAGCGCGCGACCAGATCATAGGCCGCGCCGGGGAAAATCTGTGAGGCCCAGGTCACGCCCTGACCGTCACGCCAGGTGCGGCGCTCCAGCCGCAGGCAGGGCGCGCCGTCGGCCAGACCCAGGCCCGCCGCCGTCTCGCGATCAGCGCCGACGGCCGAGATGCGATGCTCGGCCTCAGTCCAGGGCATGTGGGCCAGCAGCCATCCGCCCGGCGGCTGCGTCGTGAAGTCGGCGGATTCCGCCTCGGGCGCGGCGGACAGGGAGATCAGACGGCGCTCAAAGACAAACGGAAGGCCATCGGCCAGGTGCAGGGTCTGCAGTTCGATCACCCGCTCGCCCAGCCCGTCCTCCTCCCCGCTCGCCGGGCGGACGATTCGGCCCAGCAGGCGATGAGAATAGGCTAGTCCCCGGCTCTCGATCTCGCCTTGAATGTCAGGGATGGACACCAGGGCCGAGGAATGCAGCGGCGGGTGGGCCACCACTGTCCCCGCACGGCGGCGTCGCACCACCAGCCCGCGCGCCGCCAGGTCGGACATGGCGCGCGACACCGTCATGCGCGCGCAGCCGTATTCCGCCGTGAGTTCCGCCTCGGTCGGAATGCGGAACCCCGGCCGCCACTCGCCCGAGGCGATGCGGCGTTCGATGTCGCCCGCGATGCGACGATGAAGCGGCTCCTGATCCATGAAACGAAAATGCCTCTTGCACGCAATATTGTCTAGACATAACAGTACGGCCAACGCACGACGGCGGCTGACGCCGCATGGAGGATTCGATGGCCACGCCCAATACCCGTATCATTCGTAGCCCGCGTGGGCCGGAAAAGACCGCAAAAACCTGGGCGGCCGAGGCCGCCATGCGGATGCTGATGAACAACCTCGACCCCGAGGTGGCCGAGCGTCCTGAAGACCTGGTCGTCTATGGCGGCATCGGCAAGGCGGCGCGCAACTGGCAGGCCTTCGACACCATCGTGGATCAGTTGCAGAAGCTGGAAGCCGACGAGACCCTGATGGTTCAGTCGGGCAAGCCGGTCGGCGTCTTCCGCACCCATGTCGACGCGCCGCGCGTGCTGATCGCCAACTCCAACCTGGTGCCCAAATGGGCGACCTGGGACCACTTCAACGAGCTCGATAAGAAGGGCCTTGCCATGTACGGCCAGATGACCGCCGGGTCGTGGATCTACATCGGCACCCAGGGCATCGTTCAGGGCACCTATGAGACCTTCATGGAGGCCGGTCGCCAGCACTACGGCGGCGACTGGGCGGGCAAGTGGATCCTGACGGCGGGCCTCGGCGGCATGGGCGGCGCCCAACCCCTGGCCGCGACCATGGCCGGGGCGTCCTGTATCACCATTGAGTGCCAGCGCAGCCGCATCGAGTTCCGCCAGCGCACCCGCTACGTCGACGTCATGGCCGAAACGCTGGACGAGGCGCTGGCCCTGCTGGAGCAGTCGTTCAAGGACAAGAAAGCCTTGTCGATCGGCCTGTTGGGTAATGCGGCTGACCTTCTGCCTGAAATGGTCAAGCGCGGCGTCCGCCCCGATCTGGTGACCGATCAGACCAGCGCCCACGACCCGGTCAACGGCTACCTGCCCTCGGGCTGGACCGTCGCCGAGTGGGAAGAGAAGCGCGTCAGCGACCCGGTCGCCGTCGAGACCGCCGCCCGCGCGTCGATGGCCACCCACGTCAAGGCCATGCTGGACTTCCAGAAGATGGGCGTCCCCACCACCGACTACGGCAACAACATCCGTCAGGTCGCCTTTGACGAAGGCGTCGAGAACGCCTTCGACTTCCCCGGCTTCGTGCCCGCCTATATCCGCCCGCTGTTCTGCCGCGGCATCGGCCCGTTCCGCTGGGCCGCCCTGTCGGGCGATCCCGAGGACATCCGCAAGACGGATGAGGCGATGAAGAAGCTGTTCCCCGACAACGCCGGCCTGCACCGCTGGCTGGACATGGCGGGCGAGCGCATCGCCTTCCAGGGCCTGCCGGCGCGCATCTGCTGGATCGGTCTGGGCGACCGTCACCGCGCGGGCCTGATGTTCAACGAGATGGTGGCCTCGGGCGAGCTGAGCGCCCCCATCGTCATCGGCCGCGACCATCTGGACAGCGGCTCCGTCGCCAGCCCCAACCGCGAAACCGAGGCCATGATGGACGGCTCGGACGCCGTGTCCGACTGGCCCCTGCTGAACGCCCTGCTGAACACGGCGTCGGGCGCGTCCTGGGTGTCGCTGCACCACGGCGGCGGGGTCGGCATGGGCTATAGCCAGCACTCGGGCGTCGTCATCGTCGCCGACGGCACCGACGAAGCCGCCAAGCGTCTGGAGCGCGTCCTGTGGAACGACCCGGCCACCGGCGTCATGCGCCACGCCGACGCCGGATATGACATCGCCAGGGACGCCGCGCGCGAACATGGCCTGAACCTGCCCTCGCTGGACCTGTAAGCTTATGACCACCACCATCGAAATCGGCGCCGCGCCGCTCACCCTCTCCCAGCTTCGCGCCGCCCTGAACGGCCCGGTCACAGTCAGCCTGACCGACGCCGCCTGGACCAACGTCGAAAAGGGCGCGGCGACCGTCGCCGCCATCCTGGACGAAGGCCGCACGGTCTACGGCATCAACACCGGCTTCGGCCTGTTGGCCAACACCAGCATTGCAGCGGAAGACCTTGAAACGCTTCAGAAGAACCTGGTGCTCAGCCACGCCTGCGGCGTCGGCGAGCCGCTGAGCGAGGACACCACCCGCCTGCTGATGGTGCTGAAGATCGCCAGCCTGTCGAAGGGCGCCTCGGGCGTGCGTCGTCACACGCTGGAGACGCTGATCGGCATGGTCAACGCCGAGATCTTGCCGCTGATCCCGTCCAAGGGTTCAGTAGGCGCCTCGGGCGATCTGGCGCCGCTGGCCCATATGTCGTGCGTCCTGATCGGCGTCAGCGAAGCCCGCTATCAGGGTCAGACGCTGGACGCCGTGTCGGCCCTGGCCAAGGCCGGGCTGAAGCCGGTCGTCCTGGGCCCCAAGGAAGGCCTGGCCCTGCTGAACGGCACCCAGTGCTCGACAGCTCTGGCACTGACCGGCCTGTTCGCCGCCGAGGACGTGTTCGCCGCCGCCATCGCGGCGGGCGGCCTGTCGGTGGACGCCCTGCTGGGTTCGGACGCGCCGTTCGACCCGCGCATCCACGCCCTGCGCGGCCAACCCGGCCAGATCGACGTGGCCCGCCGCCTGCGCGAACTGCTGAGCGGCAGCGCCATCCGCGAGAGCCATCGCCACGACTGCGCCAAGGTGCAGGATCCCTACTCCCTGCGCTGTCAGCCGCAGGTCATGGGCGCGACGCTGGACGTTCTGCGCAACGCCGCCGCCATGCTGGAGCGTGAAGCCAACGCCGTGACCGACAATCCGCTGGTCTTCATTGAGGACGGCGACGTCATCTCGGGCGGCAACTTCCACGCAGAACCCGTTGCTTATGCAGCCGATCAGATCGCCATGGTCCTGTGCGAGATCGGCAATATCTCCGAGCGCCGCACCTCCATCCTGGTCGACCCCAAGATGACCGACCTGCCCGCCTTCCTGGTCAAGGACAGCGGCGTGAATTCGGGCTTCATGATCGCCCAGGTGACGGCGGCGGCCCTGGTGGCCGAGAACCGCATGGTCGCCCACCCTTGCGTCATCGACACCGTGCCGACCAGCGCCAACCAGGAAGACCACGTCTCCATGGCTACCCACGGCGCCCGCCGCCTGTTGGACATGGCCGCCAACACGGCGACCGTGGTCGGCATTGAACTGCTGGCCGCCGCCCAGGGCATCGAGTTCCGTCGTCCGCTGACCTCGTCGCCGGAACTGGAGCAGACCTACGCCATCGTGCGCGAGGCCTGCGGCGCCTATACGGAAGACCGCTATTTCGCGCCGGACATCGCCCGTGCGACGGAAGGCGTACGCGCGGGTCGCTACCGCGCCTTCGCCGGCGATCTTCTGCCTTCGGCTTGAACCGGACGGCGGTTGAGCGCTTTCGTATCCAGAGCGAACGCAGGACGCCGCCGACCATGAATAAAAGCGCCGTCATTCTGGCCTCCGCCGCCCTGGTCCTGACCGGACTGGGCGCGGCGGGCTGGGCCGCCTGGAACTCGACTTCGGCGGCGCATGGCGGGCGAGCGCCCGGCCCGGCCGTCGCCATCGACGTCGTGCCGCCCGTCGAGCCGGACCTGCCGGTCGGCTCCATCATGGCTGTTGGGGAGTTGCGGGACGGATACGAGCACGATCCCGAACGGCTCGCCGCCCTGCCCGGCGAGGACGAACCCTATGTCGAAAGCGCCTGGCTGGAGCTGACGCCCGACCTGCCGCCGTTGCCCGAACAGGAAGCGCCGCCGACCATCGCCCGCCCCTCGCCGCCTCAGCCTGCGCCACAGCTGGAACGAGACGACTACGGCTTCGGGTTCGATGCGCCTCAGCCCGACTACGCCGCCGAACGCGAGGCGCGTCAGTCAGCGCTCGACCAGCCTTCCGCATCAGACAGCGTCTTCTATTGAAAAAGGCCCCGGCGAAACCGGGGCCTTTTCCTTGTCAGCGCATCGTCGTGACGGAGACGGTATAGTCGCCTTCCTGCGCCGAGCTGAGGCTGTTGGCGCGGAAGGAATAGGAGCCGGGGCGCAGATTCTGAGTGACCATGGCGCTGGTGCCGCCGCCGCTGTCATCGTCGGAGGCCAGGCTGTCGCCGTCGCACTGCGGCCCTTCGTGCAGCGAGAGGTAGGCGTCGAACTGCGCCGAATCCATGCGAACCGAGACATTGCCCCCGCGGCTGACGTTCAGGACGTAGCAGTCGTAGAAGGAGCCGTCGTCAGCCTGACGGTCGCTGAACTCCAGTCGGCCCTGGCGGCTTTCACCGACCGAGATCGGCACGATCTGAGTGGTCGGGCGCAGGCGCTGGCCTTCCGAGACGCTAAGGCGGAAGGAGCCGGTCTGCCCCTCGCTCAGGGTGTTGGCCCGGATGATCCAGTTTCCACCGTTGGAGACAAAGCGCAGTTGCGAGTCCGTGCCCATGTCAGGGCCGTCGTCGTTCGTCACCGAGGTCTCGTCGCAATCCGTGCCGGCGCCCGCCATCAGGAAGGTGTCAAAGTCCTCAGACTGCATGGTCACCGTATAGGCCTGCCCCGCCTGGGTCTGCACCACATAGCAGCGGTAGTGCGACCCGTCGTCCATACGGGCGTCCTTGCTGCTGAAATTGCCGGTCACGGTCTGCCCAGGCCGGATGGAGCTCTGGGCCGCGGCGGCGCCGGCCAAAATCAGGGAGGACGCGAGGACCGACGTCATCAACAGGGCGCGCATGGGAATCTCCTTGGGTGCGACGCAAAAACGCAGGGGGCGAAAATGCCCAGCTTATTTGACAGGAAGCAATGGAACTCGTTTCAACGCCGCTAAATTTGAAGCGTTTACGCAAAAACAGACAGTTCGCAGTTGCCGAATGGCGAGCCGGAACTGATCGATGACCGCCTCGGTCGAGACGGTCGCCGCCTGGATGACGCCCGAAGCCATGCCGACGACGTCGGCGCCCAGACGGATCGCCTTGGCCGCATCCACCCCGTCGCGCACGCCGCCCGATCCGATCAGCAGGGCGTCCGGCAAGGCGTTGCGCGTTTCGGCCAGGGCGCGCGCAGTCGGTATGCCCCAGTCGGCGAAGGCCAGGGCATGCGCCTTGTCCGCCGGTTCGGTCGCGCGCTCGCCCTCGATCAGGCCCCAGTTGGCGCCGCCCGCCCCCGCGACATCGACCCCCGCCGCGCCCATGGCGATCAGGCGCTGAGCGGTGACAGCGGAAATCCCGGCCCCCGTCTCCTTGACGATGACCGGCGCGTCCAGGTCGCGGATCAGCGCCTGAAGCGCCGCGCCCACGCCCCACCAGTCGCGATCTCCCTCAGGCTGGCAGGCCTCTTGAAGCGGGTTCAGGTGAACGACCAGGGCGTCCGCGCCGATCATATCCAGCGCCCGGCGCGCCTCGTCCCGGCCGAAGCCGCGCGTCAGCTGGGCCGCGCCGATATTGGCCAGGATGGGCGTATCCGGCGCCTTCAGCCGCAGCGAGAAGTCCAGCCCGCCCGCCGCGCCGCCTTCCAGCGCCGCGCGCTGCGAGCCGACGGCCAGGGCGATGCCCAGGTGCTGGGCCGCCTCGGCCAGGCGGGCGTTGATCGCCTCGGCGCGCGCCGGGCCTCCGGTCATGGCGCTGATCAGAAACGGCGCCTTCAGCCGCCGTCCCAGGAAATCGACGCCCAGGTCGATCCGCGCATGGTCCAGGTCCGGCAGCGCCTCGTGCACGAACCGCCAGTCGTCGAACCCCGCCGACAGGGCGTGACGCCCGCCGCCGGCCAGCACCACGTCCAGGTGCTGGTCTTTCCGGCCCAGGATCAGGGCCGAGGCGGCGGCGTCGTCAGGTTCGCTCAGGGCTGCCGCTCCGTGATCAGCACATAGTCGCCGGTCGAGTTGGAGCCGAAACTACGGGCGCGCAGCACATAGGAACCGTCGCGCGGAGCCGTCCAGTTCAGGCGGGCGTGGGTGTCCGACAGGCTGTCGTCATCCTCCTCCAGCTTGAAGTAGTCGCCGTCCTTGTCCTCGCCGACCTCGACCACGGCGTCGAAGCTGCTGGCGATCAGGGTGAAGCGCAGCTTCTCATCCGCCTTGGCCTTGAAATGATAGGCGTCGTAGTAGACGCCGTCGTCGGTAAGGCTGGCCCGCTCGCTCAACCGTCCGCGCACCGTCGAGCCGATCAGCAGGCTGCCCGGCGAAGGTTCGTCGCCCAGATCCTGCAGCTCCAGCGCATAAAGGCCCTTGGCGTCGCGCGACCATGACCGTGCACGCAGCACATACTCGCCGGTTTCCGGCAGGGTGAAGATCAGACGCGCGTCCGTTCCCTGACCCAGACCGTCGTCGTCGCTGGCGATCTCGCTGAACTCCTCGCCGTTTTCGCTCAGCTGCAGATAGGCGTCGAAATCGCCGGATCGCATCACGGCCTGGATGCGCTGCCCCTCGGTTCCGCTGAAGACGAAGGCGTCATACAGGCGTCCGTCATCATCGGTGGCGTCGCTGTTGGTCAGTTCGCCCTCGACTGTCTGGCCGAATGCGATGGCCGAAGGCGGCGGCGGCGGTGCGATCTCTTCGATGTTCAGCGTGTAGGGGCCCTCGCCGCTGGAGAAGGCGCGCGCCTCGATCAGGTAGTCGCCGTCCTCAGCCAGGGTGTGGGTCAGGCGAGCGTTCAGGTCGCCGGCGCTGTCGTCGTCAGTCGCCAGGCTGTTGTGGTTGGCGTCGAACAACTCAAGATAGGTGTCGAAGCCGTCCGCCTTCATGGTGATAGCCACACGCTGCCCCGCTCGGCCGCTGAAACGATACAGGTCGGTCGGAGCGCCGGAATCGCTGGTCGCGCTGTCCGAGGTCAGACGGCCCCGCGTCTCCTCGCCGACCGTCACCGACGTCGCCGTCGGCGCAGGCGGCCCCTGCTCCATCGACAGGCGGTAGTCGCCCTCGGCCGAGCCGTTATAGGAGGTGGCGCGGATCAGATATTCCCCCGCCTGCGGCGCCGTGAATACGAGGCGCGCGTTCAGGCTGGAGCCGCCGTCGTCGTTCTCGGCCATCTGCAAGAAGGCGCCGTTCACGATACGGCCGACACGCAAGAAGCTGTCGAAGTCCTCGGACTGCAGATCGATCTTCACCCGCTCGCCCGCCGATGCGCGGAAGGCGTAGGCGTCGTAACGCTTGCCGTCGTCATCCTCGGCGCTGCTGGAGCCCAGGCTGCCCGTCTCATCGCGGCCGATGGCGATGCGGCCCGGCCGCGGCATCCGCGGCGCGGCGCGCTCCTTCAGCGACAGCTGATAGTCGCCGGTCTCGATGCCGGAGAAGGTGCGGGCCCGCACGATGTAGACCCCGGCTTCGGGCGCGGTGAACCGCAGACGCGCGTTCAGGTCGCCCGCGCTGTCATCGTCGCTGGCCAGCGACTCCCGCAGGGAGCCTTCGGCGTAGACTTCCAGATAGGTGTCGAAATCGTCCGACGTCATCTCGGCTTCCAGCCGCTGACCGGCGCGCAGATTCACGCGGTAGTCGTCATAGCGATAGCCGTCGCTGCCGCGCGTGCGGGCGTCGCCATCTTCCAGCCGACCGCGGATGTTATCCCCCAGCCGGGCGTCGGTCGCCGACTGGGCCCAGGCGGCGCCGGTGGAGAGAAGAGCGACAGCACTGACCGCCGCGAGCAGGGAATAACGCATAAAAACCTCTTTGCTGGCGTCATCATAGACGCCGAACCGCAGCGCCTGTAAATCGCGGCAACGCTTTCCAGTTCCCGGCAGATGGAGCCAATTATGGCTGTCGAACCCGCCCGCGCCTCGCTGATCGACGGCAAGGCCTTCTCCCAGACCCTGGTGGAGCGCGTCGCAGCGGCCGCCGCACGGCTGGAATCCGCCCACGGCGTCAAGCCCGGCCTGGCCGTCGTCATCGTCGGCGAAGACCCCGCCAGCCAGCTCTATGTCCGCAACAAGGGCGAGACGACGCTGAAGGCCGGGATGCGGTCCGACACCCACCGCCTGCCCGCCGAAACGACTCAAGCCGAGCTGCTGGCCCTGATCGCGTCGCTGAACGCCGATGCGGGCATCCACGGCATCCTGGTGCAGCTGCCCCTGCCCAAGCACATCGATTCGGCCGCCGTTCTGGACGCCATCTCGCCGGACAAGGACGTGGACGGCTTCCACGTCGTCAACGCCGGACGCCTGGCCGTCGGCCTGCCGGGCATGATCCCCTGCACGCCGCTGGGCAGCCTGATGCTGCTGAAGGATCAGTTGGGCGATCTTTCAGGCCTGAACGCCGTCATCGTCGGCCGCTCCAACATCGTCGGCAAGCCGATGGCGCAACTGCTGCTGGGCGAAAGCTGCACCGTCACCGTGGCCCACTCGCGCACCCGCGACCTGCCCGCCCTGTGCCGCACGGCCGACATTCTGGTAGCCGCCGTCGGCCGCCCGGAGATGATCAAGGGCGACTGGATCAAGCCGGGCGCGACCGTCATCGACGTGGGCATCAACCGCGTCCCCTCGCGCGATCCGGTCAAGGCCGCTGAAGGCAAGACCCGCGTCGTCGGCGACGTGGACTTCAACGAGGCGGTCGAGGTCGCCGGCCGCATCACGCCCGTTCCCGGCGGCGTCGGCCCCATGACCATCGCCTGCCTGCTGGCCAACACCTACACCGCCGCCTGCCGCGCGGCGGGCGTGGCGCCGGAAGACCTGAACGGCTGAGGATCGCTCCCTCTTCCCGCTCACCCCGGCGGAGGCCGGGGCCCAGTAAGAACCTCGCGCGCTCAGCGGACCTATGAGCTTGCAGGCGCGACTAACGGCCAAAGAACTGGATCCCGGCCTCCGCCGGGATGAGCGGATCAAGTTGCAAAAATCCAGCCTTGAAGCGGAGCCTTCCGGGCCCGATAGTCTTTAGCGATCAGCGGTCATGAGGACCGCCCGCAGGAGCTTCTTCATGGCTGGTTTCTCGCCTCGCATCGCGGCCGTCGCCGCTGTCGTCGTCCTGGCCCCCGCCGTGGGCGCCTGCGGCTACAACACCATTCCGACCAAGCAGGAACGCGCCGAGGCCGCCTGGGCCGATGTGCAGAGCCAGTATCAACGGCGCTCCGACCTGGTGCCGAACCTGGTCGCCACCGTCCAGGGCGCGGCCATTCAGGAACGCACCACCCTGACCCAGGTGATCGAGGCCCGCGCCAAGGCCACCAGCGTCAACATCGACGCCTCCAACCTCGATAACGCCGCCGCCTTCCAGCAATACCAACAGGCCCAGGGCGAGCTTTCCAGCGCCCTGTCGCGGCTGCTGGTGACGGTCGAGGCCTATCCCCAGCTTCAGGCCAACCAGAACTTCCTGACCCTGCAATCACAGCTGGAAGGCACCGAGAACCGCATCGCCGTGGCGCGCCGCGACTACAATGAGGCCGTGCGCGACTACAACACCGAGCTGCGCACCTTCCCCAGCGTGATCTGGGCCAAGACCCTGCACGGCGGCTCCAAGCCCATGCAGCTGTTCACCGCCACGGCCGAGGCTCAATCCGCGCCAACGGTAAACTTCGACCTGGGCGCCCAGCCCGGCGGCGGCGCGCCTGCGACCGCGCCCGGATCGACGCCGCCTGCGGCCACGCCCGCCCCGGCGGCGCAGTAAGCCTGAAATGACACCTTTCGCCCTCGCCCCGAGGGAAGGCGCGGCGCGGGGCCTGCTCCCCGCGCTGCTGCTGGGCCTCGTCCTGTGGCTGGCCGCCCTGCCCGGCGCCAGCCTGGCTGCCGACATCAAGTTCCCAGCGCTCTCCGGCCGCGTGGTCGATGACGCTCAACTACTGACGCCCGAACAGGAACAGGCCCTGACCGGCAAGCTGGCGACGCTGGAACAGCAGACCGGCGATCAGTTGGTCGTCGTCACCCTGCCCTCGCTTCAGGATCAGGAGATCGAGGACTTCGGCTATCAGCTGGGTCGTCACTGGGGCATCGGTCAGAAGGAGAACGACGGCGGCGCCCTGCTGATCGTCGCGCCGAACGAGCGCAAGGTGCGGATCGAGGTCGGCTATGGGCTGGAGGGCGTGCTGACCGACGCCTATTCATCGCTCATCATCCGCAACGACATCCTGCCGGCCTTCCGGCAGGGCGACTACGCCGCCGGCATCATCGCCGGGACCGATTCCATCATCACCCAGCTGACCGCCGACCCGGCCGAGGCCCAGGCGCGCGCC
>DJDA01000153.1 GCA_002430835.1 Brevundimonas sp. UBA5936 | reverse complement strand
CGACGCCGGCCAGGATGCACAGGAGGCCGGGGACGGGCCAATCCGGCTCGGCGAGCTGGCTGGACGGGCGATCGCGTTCGCCGGGACGGGTCAGGGCGGATGCGGTCATTGTCCGGGCTCCGTCAGGGGCGGCGGCGCGACGACGTCGACCCCGGCGCCAGCGCCGTCGATCGGCTCGCCTCGCGCCTCGGCTTCGCGCGCGCCGGCGTCCTCCTGGGCCTCAAAGCCCGCCGATTCGATGCGGGCGCGGATTTCCGGATCCTTCAGCAGGGCGACTTTCATCACCTCGCGCGCGCGCGGCGCCCCGGCCGTGCCGCCGCCCAGGTCGCCGTGCTGAACGATGACCGAGACGGCGTAACGCGGATTATCCGTCGGCGCATAGGCCACGAACAGGTTGTGGTCCTTCTGGTCCCAGGGACGTCCGGCGCCCTTGCGCGAGCCTGAGCCGTAGTTGCGCGCCTGGGCCGTGCCGGTCTTGCCGGCCATCTTGACCGTGCCCAGACCCAGCTGGCTGTTGCGGAAGCCCGTGCCCCCGGCGGCCGTCACCGCCTCCATCCCGTCGCGCAGAACCTGCAGCATCTGAGGGTCATAGGGCAGATCGGCGAAGGCGCTGCCGCCCTGCTCCACCCCGCCGACCGACTTGATCAGACGCGGCGACACCGCCTTGGAGCCGTTGGCGACACGCGCCGTATAGACCGCCAGTTGCAGAGCGTTCACGGTCAGGGCGCCCTGACCGATGCCATAGCTGGGGTTCTCGCCCGGATACCATTTGCCGTCGCCGCGCACGGGGTTCTTCCGACGCCATTCGCGGTCAGGCACCAGCCCGGCTTTCTGGCCGGGAATGCCGATATCGAAGGTCTGGCCGAAGCCCATGTCCCGCGCCGTCTCGGCGATGGCGTCCGGTCCCATCTCGGTCGCCAGAGTCATGAAGTAGACGTTGCAGGAGGCCTTGATGGCCCCGCGCAAATCCAACGCCCCGTGTCGCCCCAGGCAGGCGAACCGGCGCCCCAGATAGAAGCTGCCGTTGCAGAAGATGCGGCGGCTGGGGTCCAAGCCCCGCTTCATCGCCGCCAGGCCCACGATCGGCTTGAACGTCGAGCCCGGTGCGAAGGTGCCGCTCAAGGCCTTGTCCAGCAGCGGGCGGCGCTCATAATCCGCCAGAGCGCGATAAATCTTGGACGGAACGCCCGAGACGAACAGGTTGGGATCGAACGACGGCGACGACACCATGGCCAGGATGTCGCCGTTGCGCACATCCATGACGACGATGCTGCCCGCCTCTTCGCCGAACACCTCCAGCGCGCGCTGCTGAACGTCGTTGTCCAGCGTCAGCACGACTTCGGAACCCTGAACCGCCGGGCGCGATCCGGCGATATCCTCGGCCACGACGCGGCCGCGCGCATTGACCTCGACCCGCTTGCCGCCTTCGACGCCGCGAAGGTCCAGATCCAGCGATCGTTCAATGCCCTGACGGCCGATACGGAAACCGGGGTTGAACAGGATGGCCGGCGGCTGTTCGCCTTTGTCGCGGATCGCCTTCACGTCGCGGTCGGACACCTTGGCCACATAGCCGACCACATGGGCGTAGGCGCCGCCGTGCGGATAGTAGCGGGCCTCGTTCATATCGGCCATGACGCCGGGCAGTTCGGCCGCATGCAGATTGACCTTGGAAAACTCCTCCCAGGTCAGGTCGCTCTTGACCGGAACCGGCGAGAAACGCGGCGCGGCGTTGACCTCGCGGATGATGGTGCGGCGGCGCTCCAGGGTGTCCGGCAACAGCTGGCCCAGCAGGTCCAACGTCTGGTCCAGATCCTTGGTCTCGTCGCGAACGACCAGGACGCGGAAGCTGGGCCGGTTCCCGGCGATGACCACGCCGTTGCGGTCCTTGATCAGGCCGCGCGGCGGCGGCACCTGGCGGAAGTTGAACTGGTTGCGCGTCGCCAGGGTGGCGAACTCTTCCGACTTGAAGAGCTGCAGATGCGCCAGGCGCCCGACCAGGGCCAGCCCGCCCACGACCGTCGCCCCGCCCAGCAGCATGGTGCGCCGCAGGAAGGAGCCCTGCCGCTCGTTCACATCGGAAAAGAAGATATGCGGTTCGCTGCTCATCGGAATCGCACGTCCGCGTCGTCGAAACGCTCGATCAACCAGTCAGCCAGGGGGAAGAGCAGAAGCGTCGGGATCATCTGACCCATAACAGCCAGCAGATTAGGAGCATTCCCAAGGCTGCCGCGCGTCACGAAATAGGCGACCGCGAAGGCCAGGCCCGTCGAGGCGACATAGAGGGCGAACAGGACGATCGTCGCCTGTCCCGCCAGATACTTCGACGCCAGCAGCATTGCGCCATAGATCAGCAACAAGCTCAGCGCCCACATTCCCGTCTGGCCGCCCCAGAAGAAGTCGAGGAACACGCCCAGACCGAACAGCACCGCCGGCGCCAGCATGGACGGGCGGATCAGCGGCCAGGCGAAGGCCAGCACCATGGGCCAGACCGGCTCAGGCAAGGTCAGGCCGAACAGACGCAGCGGAATGGCGAACAGGATGGTGGCGGCCGCGGCGATCAGCGCCGGGTAGCCGATCCACTGCATCGGACCGACCATCCGCACGGTGATCGTCCGTCTCACTCGCGACCTCCGTCAGGCGCGGTCGGCGCCGGAGCCTGCGCCGAAGGTTGCGGCGGCGTGGCGGCGGCCGGTCGGGGCGCGGCGGGACGCGGCGTCGGCTGAGCCTGGGCGGCGTCGCAGTCGCGGGCGCAACCGGCGTCGGAGGCGGAGCGGCGTTGGCGGCGCGGACGCGCTCTGCGGCGGCCTGTGCGGCGGCGGCGCGGCGCGTGGCCACGTCCTGAATGGCGGCGGCCTGGGCGGCGTTCGGCGGCGGCGCCGTGTTCAGGCTGGCCAACGGGGCTGCGTTCAGGGCGTTCTGATCCGCCAGCTGGCTGAAGTCCTGGAACAGCAGGACGCGCACATAGTCGATGGCCGTGCGGTCGCTGTACAGCTTGACCCGCCACGAGCCGTCCACGCCCTTGGCCACGACGCCGACCGGCAGGCCGCGCGGGAAACCGCCGCCGTCGCCCGAGGTCAGGATGCGGTCGCCTTCCTGCACAGAGCCCTGCCCGCGCACATAGTCGAGGCGCGGACTACGGCTGCCGTCGCCGGTCAGCATGGCGCGGGCGTCGGTGCGCTCCACCATCACCGGAATGCGCGAAGCCACGTCGGTCAGCAGCACCATACGGCTGTGCCCGCCCGAGACGCCCGAGATACGGCCGACCAGGCCGTGCTCGCTCAGCACCGGATTGCCCACGCGCACGCCCTTGCCCGCGCCGACGTTCAGCAGGCGCGACCGAGCGAACGGACCGCGCGCGTCGGTGATGGCGCGTCCGGCCGTCATGGCGATGGGCGGCTCGGTCTGCAGGCCCAGCAGTTGTTCATAACGGGCGTTGAGGTTCTTCAGCGCCAGGGCGTCGTCGCGCCAGGCGCTCATCTCCGCCAGTTCGCGGCGCAGGCGACGGTTCTCCGACACGGCGAAGAAATAGCCTTTGACGTAGTCCACGGCGTCGCCGCCCCAGCGGACGGGCGCGGCCAGAACGCCGCCCGTGGTTCCGGCGGCGCTGTCGAAGGCGGCGCGCGCAGGCTCCAGGTCAGCAGCCGCCGGTTGCGGCCGATCGGCGAGCAGAAGCATGATCGCAGCGACGATTCCGCCGACGACCATGACCGCGGCCGTCCAGGCCAGCGGCACCTTCAGATTCTCGAACGGTCCGTCGCGAAACGCCACGGCCAGCCTTCCTGCTAGAGCTTAGGAATCGGCGGGGCGAAGCCCGCCGAAAGCGTTAGCCTGCCCCAGAAATCCGCTCCTTTTCAGGAATGCGGCGCCTGCGGCAGGCCGATCAGTCTCAGAGCGACGACTCGAGGACGCCCTTCATCCACGACGGGTGCTCCAGCACCTTGCCGCAGCCGATGGCGACGCACGACAGCGGATCGTCCGCCACCTGCACCGGCAGGCCCGTGTGGTCGCGGATCTCGGCGTCCAGGCCGCGCAGCAGAGCGCCGCCGCCCGTCAGCATGATGCCCTTGTCGGCGATATCGGCGGCCAGTTCCGGCGGCGTCGCCTCCAGGGCGACCTTCACGGCCTCCACGATCTGCGAGACCGGCTCGGCCAGGGCTTCAGCAGCCTGACGCTCGCTCATCTTCACTTCGCGCGGCACGCCCTGCATCAGGTCGCGGCCCTTGACCTCGATCGACAGGCCTTCGCCGTCGGCCGGGATGCGGGCGGTGCCGATGTCCTTCTTGATGCGCTCGGCGGTCGTTTCGCCGATCAGCAGGTTATGGTTGCGGCGCATATAGGCGATCAGGGCGTCGTCCATCATGTCGCCGCCGACGCGGACCGAGCGCGAATAGACGATGCCCGACAGCGACAGAACGGCCACTTCGGTCGTGCCGCCGCCGATGTCGACGACCATCGAGCCGGTCGGCTCGTGGATCGGCAGGCCGGCGCCGATCGCGGCGGCCATCGGCTCGTCGATCAGGCCGACGCGACGCGCCGAAGCGTTCAGGCAGGAATCATTGATGGCGCGGCGCTCGACGGCCGTGGCGCCCGACGGGACGCAGACGATCATCTTGGGGTTCACGAAGCCCTTGCGGTTGTGAACCTTGCGGATGAAGTGCTTGATCATCTCTTCGGCGACTTCGAAGTCGGCGATGACCCCGTCGCGCATCGGACGGATGGCTTCCATGTGGCCGGGGGTGCGGCCCAGCATCTGCTTGGCTTCCAGGCCGACGGCGTGGACGATCTTGCGGCCGCCGACGTTACGCAGGGCGACGACCGACGGCTCGTTCAGGACGATCCCCTTGCCGCGCATGTAGATCAGGGTGTTGGCCGTCCCCAGGTCCATTGCGATGTCATTGGAAATCATGCCGAAGAGGGGTGAAAGCATGGGCGTCGGTACCGCTTTAGTTCGGGCCTGCAAGGGCGTGAATTTCATTCGTCCGCTGTGGCGACGCCCTACCCCCGCTTCACGTTGATCGCAAAGCTGTCCTGACCGTCTTCGCCGAGCCGACTACAGGCCCGTTTGCCCTCATGCCGCGGGGATTGCAAGCGCCTATGACTCCTCGATCACAGGCTTGTCACGGCAAGGCTTGAAAGCCTTGCCGCTCAAGCTTTCCAGCCCCGCTTGCGGGTTCGCGGCTCAGACCGCCGCGATGCCCTCGGCATGAAGCACGCGCTGCACGGCCGGGCGCGATTGCACCAGGTCCAGATGGGCGTTCAGCTTTGGAAAACGCGCCTTGTCCAGCAGGCCCGCCTGACGCGCCCAGCGCGTGAAGACCAGCAGATATCCGTCCGCCATCGAATGATCTTCACCCATGACCCACGGACCGGCCAGCAGATGATTCTCGGCCAGGTCGTATTTCTCCAATGCGATCCGCACGGCCTCGTCCTTGGCCTCGCCTTCCAGCGGCGGCTTGGAGAACAGCGCCCTGCCGATCGCCGGGTGCAGCGACGACGCCAGCCAGCCGTTGAAGGCCTGCATCCGCGCAAACTCGAACGGATCGTCCAGATCGGCCAGTTGGGCGTGCGGATGGGTCTGGGCGACATAGGCCAGGATGGCGCCGTTCTGGGTCAGCACCCCCTTGGGGGTCTGCAGGGCCGGGGTCACGCCCGCCGGGTTGATGGCCAGATATTCCGGCGTCCGCTGCTGGCCGGCGCGCAGGTCGATCTTCTCGATCACATAGTCCGCGCCCGCCTCTTCCAGGCCGATGTGCGAAGCGATGGCGCAGGCGCCGGGCGAATAATAGAGCTTCAGCATCGTCGTTCTCCGATCAATCCACTTGCAGGCTGCGCGCAGCCTCGCGGCGCTTAACCCACTCGCGCACCGCCAGCATCAATACAAGCCAAACGCCCGCGACGGCCGCCAGGATCACCGACGTCCAGATTCCATCGCCGCTGACCGCCGCCATGAACGACCCGCCGAAAAAGGCGACCAGGGCCGTCTTGGGCAGCACTCCTAAAGCGCACCCCGCCAGATAGGCCGGAAAAGACGCCCGCACCGCGCCGAACGCCATGTTCACGACGATGAAGGGCGCCGAGGGCACGTTGCGGATGATGAAGCTGGCCGAAAAGGCGTTGCGGCCCACGAATTTGCGGATGCGCTCGACCGTCCCGCCGCCGTAGCGCTCCAGCGTGCGCGCGGTCGGCCCGCGCCCCAGCCAATAGGTGACGGCCGCCGAGGCGATGGTGGCGATCCAGCTATAGAGAAAACCGAACCACGGCCCGAAGGCCACGACGCAGGCGGCGATCAACAGGAACTGCGGCACGCCGATGAAGGCGGACAGGGTGAACACCAGCACCGCCGCCGCCAGCCCCCACGGCCCGATGCGATAGCCGGCCAGCCAATGCTCCAGCCGGTCCTCAGCGCCCAACGCCAGCTGCGTCTTGCCCAAGGCGAACAGGGCGATGATTCCCGCCAACAGCAGCAGGGTCACGGCCAGGGTGCGCCACCGCTTGGCCTCCATATTCAGCAGAAAATCGACGACCCGCCGCATAAATTTCGCCCAAATCGCCTTTTGATCGTCCAGGCCGCGCACAAACGTTGTGCGCCCCTGCGGGGTTGCGTATCAAGCCTCAGCCTCCCCGGCCCCATCACTTCCACCAGACGGGATAGACATGTCCAGCCTTCAGTCCGCCTCCCTCGCTCGCGTCAAGCCGTCGGCCACTCTGGCCGTGACCGCCCAGGCGCGCGAACTGAAACGCCAGGGCCGCGACGTCATCGGTCTGGGCGCCGGCGAGCCGGACTTCGATACGCCTGACAACGTCAAGGCCGCCGCCATCGAAGCCATCAATCGCGGCGAGACCAAATACACCGACGCCGACGGCATGCCCGAACTGAAGGCCGCCATCGTCGCCAAGTTCGCTCGCGAAAACGGCCTGACCTACGAACCCAATCAGATCCACGTCGCCTCGGGCGGCAAGCCGGTGATCTACAACGCCCTGGTCGCCACGCTGAACCCAGGCGACGAAGTGATCGTGCCGGCGCCCTACTGGGTCTCCTATCCCGACATGGTGCTGCTGGCCGGCGGCGAGCCCGTCACCGTGGTCGGTCAGGAAGCTGACGGCTTCAAGTTGCGTCCCGAGGTGCTGGACGCCGCCATCACGCCCAAGACCAAGTGGATCATCCTCAACTCGCCGTCCAACCCGACCGGGGCCGCCTATACCCGCGCCGAGCTGGAAGCCCTGGCCGTGGTGCTGCGCAAGCACCCGCAGGTCTGGATCCTGACCGACGACATGTATGAGCACCTCGTCTACGGCGACTTCGACTATGTCACCATGGCCCAGGTCGCGCCGGACCTGTATGATCGCACCCTGACCTGCAACGGGGTGTCAAAGGCCTACGCCATGACCGGCTGGCGCATCGGCTATGCGGGCGGCCCCAAGCCGCTGATCGACCTGATGCGCAAGGTGGCCAGCCAGACGACCTCCAACCCCTCGTCCATCAGCCAGTGGGCGGCGGTCGAGGCGCTGAACGGTCCGCAGGACTTCCTGGCCCCGCGCGCCGCCGCCTTCGAGAAGCGCCGCGACCTGGTCGTCTCCATGCTGAATCAGGCGGCGGGCATCCGTTGTCCGAAGCCGGAAGGCGCCTTCTACGTCTATCCGTCGATCGAAGGCCTGATCGGCAAGACGGCGCCGTCGGGCGTGGTCATCACCGACGATGAGACCTTCACCGCCGAACTGCTGAACGCCGAGGGCGTGGCCGTGGTCCAGGGCGCCGCCTTCGGCCTCAGCCCCTATTTCCGCATCAGCTACGCCACGTCGGAAGCCGTGCTGGAAGAAGGCTGCACCCGTATCCAGCGCTTCTGCGCCAGCCTGAAATAAGCCTTCAGTGAACCGGCGCCGGCGGAATGTTCAACGTCGGCGCCGTTTTCAGGATGAAGCCCGCGCACCACGCCAGCGCACGCTCCGAGTTGTCGATCTCTCCGCCGGAAAGGCGTGACAGACGGCAGGCGGCGTCCGGCTCGCCCTCCACCTCAGGCCCGGCGTAGAGCACGATCGGGCCGTCCGGCAGGCTGCCCTCGCGATACAGCATGATAATCGGCGGCACGGGGCGCACCACCAGTTCGGCGTCGTCCCGCGTCATCGCCTCGCCCAGCAGGGCGCGCGCCTGACCGCCGGGATCGCCCGGCTCCAGACGGAACAGCTCGGCCTTCAAACCGTCCCCCGGCCTTTGCGGCATGAGGAAGCGCGGCGGCTCCTGCGCGGCCAGTTGCCCGGCGACGAGCAGCGCCGCCAGCATCACATCGCCCGGCTGACGGCGAAGTCGGCCAGGGCTTCCAGCGCCGAGCGCCACGACCCGGCGGGCAGAACCTGCAAGGCCGTCTTGGCCCGGTCGGCGTATTCCGACGCCGTATCGAGCGTGGCCTCGACGGCGCCGCTCGCGACGATCAACTGCCGCGCGCGGTCGAAATCCTCGGGTTTGCGGTCGCCCTTGGTGATGACGCGATCCCAGAACAGGTCTTCGGTCCCCTTGGTGCGCTGAACGGCCAGCAGCAGCGGCAGGGTGGCCTTGCCCTCGTTGAAGTCGTCGCCCGCGTTCTTGCCCAGAGTCTCGGTCGCGCCGCCGTAATCCAGGGCGTCGTCCGCCAGCTGGAAGGCGATGCCCAGCGCCATGCCGTAGTCGCGCAGGGCCGCGACCTGTTCATCCGTCGCCCCCGCCCCGACCGCGCCGGATTCAGCGGCGGCGGCGAACAGCTCGGCCGTCTTGGCGCGGATGATCTGCAGATAGGTGTCGAGGTCCAGGTTCAGGTCGTGGGCGCGCGTCAGCTGCAGCACCTCGCCCTCAGCGATCACGGCCGAGGCTCGCGCCAGAATGCCAAGCGCGCGCAGGGAATCGGTCTCGACCATCAACTCGAACGCGCGGGCGAACAGGAAGTCGCCGACCAGCACCGACGAGGCCGAACCCCAGATCAGGTGCGCCGCGACCTTGCCCCGGCGCATTTCCGAGCCGTCGACGATGTCGTCGTGCAGCAGGGTGGCGGTGTGGATGAACTCAACCGAGGCGGCCAGCTTCTTGGGGCCTTCGATGGCGCCCGTCTGACCGATCGCGCGCGCGGCGGCCACGGTCAGCAGCGGGCGCAGACGCTTGCCGCCCGCCGACACCAGATGCTCGGCCAGCAGGGGGATCACCGGCACGTCGGACTGCATCCGCGCGATGATCAGGGCGTCGACCGCCGCCATGTCGTCCTTGGCCAGATGAACCAGGGCGTCCACATCGCCCTTGGGACGGGGAGCGACGGCGAGAGCTGCGTCCACGGAAATCTCTTTCAGCACAGGGGCGAAGGGGGAGATTCGCCCGAAATTCACACGCATCCGCTTGCCCGGACGCGATGCGGCGCACAATGGTGGCGGCGCCATGACGGGTCAAGCCGAGTCATCCCTTACTGTCGCCGCAGATGTGGCCGAATCCGCCTTTCTGGGCGGACGCATCCGCCTGCGCCAACCGACGAAGGGTTATCGCGCGGGCATGGACGCCGCCCTGCTGGCCGCCGCCGTCGAGGCGCGCCCCGGCGAACGACTGATCGAGGCGGGCTGCGGCGCGGGCGCTGTCCTGATGCAGATCGCCGCCCGACGCCCCGGCGTCCTGCTGACCGGACTGGAGCGCGACACAGCCGCCGCCGCCCTCGCGCGTCAGAATGCCGAACTGAACAACGCCGAGGCGCACACCGCTATCGTGGACGGCGACGTGGCGCGGGGTTTTCGCGCCCTGGACCTGCCGCCGTTCGACTGGGCAGTCAGCAATCCGCCCTTCTTCGACGACCCCGGCGCCCTGCGCGCGCCCGCCGAAGGCAAGCTCGGCGCCTGGATGGCCGACGACGGCCTGACCGCCTGGGCGGGTTTCCTGCTGAAGGCGGTGCGCGAGGGCGGACGCATCGTCATCATCCACCGCGCCGACCGCCTCGCCGACATCCTGAGCCTGCTGGCGCCCAAGGCGGGCTCCTTCGCCGTCCGCCCGATCCACCCCTACGCCGATCAACCCGCCAAGCGCGTCCTGGTCCAGGCCATCAAGACCGGCAAGGCGCCCTTGCGGTTGCTGCCGCCCCTGATCCTGCATGACCGCGACGGCGCCAAGCACAGCCCGCAAGCCGAAGCGATCCTGCGCGGCGAGGCGGACTTGGGTTTCTGAACACGGCTTCACTCGCCCGTCTTCCCTTGCGGGAGATGGCGGAAAAATAGAGTCCAATTCGTCTGAATCGTCTGAAATCCCCTGCGACGTGAGGCGGCGCCTTCCGAAGCCGCGAAGAGCCTAGCACAGGCGGAAGCATAGGCTGGCCGATTACGGCGCGGTGTCTCTTCTCCCCTTGTTGGAGAAGGGCTATTGCACCTCCCATGTCCTTGCGATCCCTCTTCGCCACCCAGGTCTATGACGCCTCCCTCGCCTCTTCGCGCGGCTGGACGGAACTGCATGAGGAATTGCTCGACCTCTGCCTGGTCATGGCCGAGGAGGATGAAGCCGGGATCGAGTGGTGCCGGGCCAACCACTATCCGGGCTACACCTCCTACGGCTCGATCAACGATCTGCCGCAGCGGTTCCCCGAGTTCGCCGAGCTGAAGAGGCTGCTGGACAAGCACGCGGCGAGCTTCGCCGAGAGCCTGCATTTCGACCTGGCCAAGAAGCTGCGGCTCGACAATCTATGGGTCAATGTCCTGATGCCCGGCGGCGGTCACACCGGCCACATCCACCCGCACGCCGTCCTGTCCGGCACCATCTACATCCATGTGCCCGACGGCGCCTCTTCGCTGAAGATCGAAGACCCGCGCCTGGTCATGATGATGGCCCGCCCCGGCCTGACCGCCGCCGCCGGCGAGGCCGAGCAGCCCTTCGTCTATCTGAAGCCCGCGCCCGGCACGGTGCTGATGTGGGAAAGCTGGCTGCGTCACGAGGTGCCCGCCAATCGTGCCGAAGAACAACGCATCTCGATCAGCTTCAACTACGCCTGACGCCCGTTTCGCCCTTCCCTCGCCGCATTTGCCCCGAACCTTGCGTCAACGGCGAAGCTTTGGAGGGAATGGATGCGGGTTTTCAGCGCGGCGGCGGCGATCGCCATGTTCACGACAGGCGCCCTGCTTCTGGGCGCGTGCGGCGAAAAGGCGGACGCGCGAACGGCCCCTGTCCCTGATCCCGCCGTCGCGACCGAAGGCGCGCCCTATGTCCTGACTGGCACCCAGGTCTGGAGCGTGCCCGACCCCGTGTCCGGGCGGAACTATCAGGTCTTCGTCAGTCTGCCCGCCGGCTATGAAGCCAACCCCGGCCGCCGCTATCCCACGCTCTATGTCACCGACGCGGACTACGCCTTCCCCATCATCCGCCAGATCGCCCGCCGCGTGAATCTGGAGGGACCGGTCGTGCAGGAGTTCATCCTGGTCGGCCTGTCCTACGCCGACGGCGACAAGGGCGCCGAAAGCCGTCGCCGCGACTACACGCCGACGCCCAACGGCCCGCGCAGCTCAGGCGCCGCCGTGCATGGCGGCGGCGCGGCCTATCAGACCTATCTGAAGACCCAGGCCCTGCCCTTCATCGAGAAGACGTTCCGCGCCGACCCGGCGCACCGCGCCCTGCTGGGCCACTCCTACGGCGGCTTGCTGGGCGCCCAGATCCTGTTCAGCGACCTGGCGATGTTCCAGTCCTACGTCTTGGGCAGTCCCTCGCTCTGGTACGACAAGGGCTATATGATGGGGGTCGAGGCCGACTACGCCCGCAACCATCGCGATCTGAACGCCCAGGTCTTTATGTATGTGGGCGGTCACGAGAAGCCCGGCCCGACACGCCGCAACAGCGAGGCCGACATGGTCGGCGACATGCAGACGCTGCACCGCAACCTGGAATCGCGCGGCTATCCCGGTCTGAAAGTCAGCTCCGTGGTGCTGGAGGACGAGGACCACCTGACCGTCGCCCCCGTCGGCTTCACGCGCGCTCTAGAGGCCGTGCTTCCCGCGCGCTGAGACCGCCTCCGAAAAGCCGCGCGCCTATCCGAAGATTTGCCCAAAGGCGTCGGGATCGCTACATCCCCCGTCAACTTCCCCATCCGCACTGAATCAAGGGCGCGACGCGACGTATGGCTCAGCAATATATCTTCCAGATGCAGGGTCTGACCAAGACCTTCCCCGGCGGCAAAAAGATCTTCGAGAACATCTGGCTGAGCTTCTACAACGACGCCAAGATCGGCGTCGTCGGGGTCAACGGCTCGGGTAAATCCACCCTGCTGAAGATCATGGCCGGCCTGGACAGCGAGTTCCAGGGCGAAGCTCGCGCCGCCGACGGCGTCAAGCGCGGCTATCTGGAGCAGGAGCCCCACCTCGATCCGGCGCTGAACGTGCGCCAGAACGTCGAGGCCTGGTGCGAAGAGAAGCAGTGGGTCAACCGCTTCAATGAAGTCGCCGCCGAACTGGGCGAGAACTACACCGACGAGCTGATGGAGGAGATGACCGCCCTCCAGGAGAAGATCGACGCCGGCGACGTCTGGGACATCGACAGCCGCATCGACCAGGCCATGGGCGCCCTGCGCTGCCCGCCCGACGACTGGGAAGTCACCAACCTGTCTGGTGGTGAAAAGCGCCGCGTGGCGCTGGCCCGCCTGCTGCTGTCGAAGCCCGACATGCTGCTGATGGACGAACCGACCAACCACCTGGACGCCGAATCCGTCGCCTGGCTGCAGCACCACCTGGAGAACTTCCCCGGCTGCGTCATCCTGGTGACCCACGACCGCTACTTCCTGGATCAGGTCACGAAGTGGACGCTGGAGCTGGACCGCGGCAAGGGCCACCCGCACGAGGGCAACTATTCCTCGTGGCTGGAAGCCAAGCAGAAGCGCGTCGTGCAGGAACAGTCGGAATCCGAAGCCCGTCAGCGCGCCCTCACCCGCGAACTGGAATGGGTCCGCTCGGGCGCCAAGGCCCGTCAGGCCAAGTCCAAGGCCCGTCTGGCCGCCTATGAGAAGATGGTCGCCGAGCAGGAAAACTCGCGTCAGGCTCAGTCCTTCGCCGTCATCCAGATTCCGCCCGGCCCGCGCCTGGGCAATGTCGTCCTCGAGGTCGACGGCCTGAAGAAGTCCTATGGCGACAAGGTTCTGTTCGACAACCTCACCTTCAAGCTGCCGCCCAACGGCATCGTCGGCGTCATCGGCCCCAACGGCGCCGGCAAGTCGACCATGTTCAAACTGATCACCGGCCAGGAAACCCCTGACGGCGGCACGATCAAGGTCGGCGAAACGGTCAAGCTGGCCTATGTCGACCAGTCGCGAGACGACCTGAAGCCGGACGACACCATCTGGCAGGCCATCTCGGGCGGCACCGACATCATGATGGTCGGCAAGCGCGAGATTAACACCCGCGCCTATGTCGGCAGCTTCAACTTCAAGGGCGGCGACCAGCAGAAGAAGGTCGGCCAACTGTCCGGCGGTGAGCGTAACCGCGTCCACCTGGCCAAGACCCTGGCCACCGGCGGCAACCTGATCCTGCTCGACGAACCGACCAACGACCTGGACATCGAAACCCTGCAGAACCTCGAAGAGGCTCTGGAAGAGTTCGCCGGCTGCGCCGTGGTCATCAGCCACGACCGCTGGTTCCTGGACCGTCTGGCCACCCACATCCTGGCCTTCGAAGGCGACGGCCATGTCGAATGGTTCGAAGGCAACTTCGAAGCCTACGAACAGGACAAGATGCGCCGCCTGGGCGCTGACAGCATCATTCCCAAGCGCATCCAGCACCAGAAGTTCGGTCGCTGATCCAGCGGGCAAGATAACAAACGGCCCTCCGAGCGATCGGGGGGCCGTTCTGCTTTGGACTGGCGCTCCAGCGAAAGCGGGATAGTCTGTCCTCATGACCCAGCGTCCCGCCGTCCTGATCATGCAGCGGCATCTGGCCCCGCTGAGCGCCTTCCTGGAAGGCGCCTACGATGTCTATCGCTTCTGGGAAGGTCCGCCGATCGAGGCCGCGCATGACATCCGCGCTCTGATCGTCGCGGGCGAGTTCGAACTGGACAACCCCCTGATCGAGCGCCTGCCCAATCTGTCGCTGATCGCCTGCTTCACCGCCGGATACGACGGCATCGACGTCGAATGGTGCCGCGCGCGCGGCCTGCCCGTCACCCATGCGCCCGGCGTGAACCACGAAGACGTGGCCGACCACGCCATCGGCCTGATCCTGGCCGCTCGCCGCCAGATCGCCGAGGGCGACCGCACGGTCCGGGCCGGCCAATGGAGCCTATCCAGCCGCAGCATCACCACATCTCTGAGCGGTCAGCGCCTGGGAATCGTCGGCCTAGGCCACATCGGCGAAGCCGTGGCGAGACGCGCCGAAGTCATGCGGATGGAGGTCCGTTGGTGGGGCCCGCGTGAGAAAGACGCCGCCTGGCCCCGTGCCGACAGTCTGATCGACCTTGCGCGCGGTTCCGACATTCTCGTCGTCGCCTGTCGAGCGGATGAGAACAATCGGGGGTTGATCTCGGCCGAGGTGATCGAGGCCCTGGGTCCAGCAGGCCTGCTGGTCAATGTCGCGCGCGGGCAACTGGTCGATGAAGACGCCGTCATCGCCGCCCTGAAGGACGGCCAACTGGGCGCCGCCGCCCTGGACGTTTTCGCCCAAGAGCCGACCGAAGCGGCGCGCTGGGCGGGCGTGCCCAACACCGTCCTGACGCCCCATACCGGCGGCGCTACGACCGAAGCGGTGCAGGGGATGCTGATGCTGCTTCTGGAGAATCTCTCGGCCCACTTTGCCGACGAGCCGCTGAAGACGCCCGTCGCAGACTGAAATTCCGCCACTCGGGGCTGTCTCGTCCCCTATTCCAGACACGAAAAGAATGATCCGTGCCTGCATTACGCGGATAGAAGACGCACGCGACCAGATTTTGCTTGCATAAGCGTATAAGGATATCTTTATACGACCCATGACACTGACCGCTGACCAGACTGTAGAAGCCCTGCGCGCCGCCGGCGAACCGACCCGCCTGCGCGTCCTGTCCCTGCTGGCTGCGGAAGAGCTGTCGGTGATGGAGTTGTCGCGCGTTCTGGACCAGAGCCAGCCGCGTGTCTCGCGCCATCTGAAGCTGATGGCCGACGCCGGGCTGATCGAGCGATTCCCCGATGGCGCGCGCGTCTTCTACCGCCTGTCGCACGACGCCCTGTCGCGGCGTCTAATCGACACCGTTCTGGACCTGCTGGACGACGGCGAGGGCGAGGCCGACCATCGCCGTCTGGACGAGGTGCGCAAGGAGCGCGCCATCGACGCCGCCCGCTATTTCGAACAGATCGCGCCCCAGTGGGACCAGATGCGCAGCCTCTATGTCTGCGAAAGCGCGGTCGAGGCGGCGGTCGCACGCGCGGCCGGGTCCGGCCCGTTCGAGCGCGTGGTCGATCTGGGCACCGGCTCGGGCCGGATGCTGACCCTGTTCGGCAAGCAGGCGAAGATGTCAGTCGGCCTAGACCTGTCGCAGAACATGCTGAACATCGCCCGCGCCAATGTCTCCAAGGCCGGGCTGGACAAGGTCGAGCTGCGCCACGGCGACATCTTCTCGACCCGCCTGCCGCACGAAAGCGCCGATCTGGTGATCGTCCATCAGGTGCTGCACTACCTGGCCGATCCCGCCGCCGCCGTGGCCGAGGCCGCGCGTCTGGTCATGCCGGGCGGCAAGCTGCTGATCGTCGACTTCGCACCCCACAAGTTCGAACACCTGCGCGAGGCGCACCAGCATCGCCGTCTGGGCTTCGCCGACGCAGAGATTCGCGAATGGCTGACCAAGGCGGGCCTGACGCCCTCGGCGCCCATCGCCCTGCCGCCCGATACCGAGGGCCTGACCGTTCACATCTGGACCGGCGAACGCGCCGCAAGCCCTGCCCGAAAGACCGCCTGATGGCTCCCTCCTCTCTCGCTGAAGCCCGCGCCCTGCTGCTGTCGCCGCTGGGCCCCGTCGCGCGCGCCGGATCGAACCGCAGCGCCGTCAATGTCTCCTTCGAGTTCTTTCCGCCCAAGACCGACGCGGCCGAGGCCAATCTATGGGCGGCGATCCGGCGGCTGGAGCCGCTGAACCCGGCCTTCGTCTCCGTCACCTATGGCGCGGGCGGCTCGACGCGCGAGCGGACCCACCGCACCGTCCAGCGCATCATCAGCGAGACGACCCTGCGCCCCGCCGCCCACCTGACCTGCGTCGAGGCCAGCCGCGCCGAAGTCAACGAGGTCATCGAAGGCTATAAGGCCATCGGCGTCGACCACATCGTCGCCCTGCGCGGCGACCCGCCCGGCGCGGCAGGCATCGGCGGCGCCTATACGCCGCGCGCCGACGGCTACGCCAACGCCACCGAACTGACCGCCGCCCTCAGCCGCATCGGCGGGTTCGAGGTCACGGTCGGCGCCTATCCGGAAAAGCACCCGGAAAGCCCGTCGATCGACCACGACATCGAGGTGTTGAAGGCCAAGGTGGACGCCGGCGCGACGCGCGCCGTGACCCAGTTCTTCTTCGACATCGAAGCCTTCCTGCGCTTCCGCGACCGGGTGCGAGCGGCGGGCGTGACCATTCCCCTGATCCCCGGCGTCATGCCGGTGTCCAACTTCGCGGGGCTGAAACGAATGACGGCGGCCTGCGGCGCGGCCCTGCCCGACTGGCTGGCGGGTCATTTCGATGGGCTGGACGACGACCCGGAAACCCGCAAGCTGCTGGCCGCCTCCATCGCCGCGGAGACCTGCGCCCGCCTGCAGGAAGAGGGCTTTTCGGACTTCCACTTCTACACCCTGAACCGGGCCGAGCTGGTCTATGCGATCTGTCGGGTGCTGGGCGTGCGTGAAACCAAGGCTGTTGCGTAGATGACTTCCCCCCTGACCCGCGCCGAACGGATCGCCGCCCTGCACGCGGCGGCGAAAGAGCGCATTCTGGTGCTGGACGGCAGCTGGGGCGTGATGATCCAGCGTCGCGATCTGACGGAAGAGGACTTCCGCGGCGAACGCTTCCGCGACCACAGCCATCCGCAAAAGGGCAACAACGACCTGTTGATCCTGACGCGGCCCGACATCGTCGCCGATCTGCACGAAGTCTATTTCGCCGCCGGGGCCGATATTTCGGAGACCAACACCTTCTCCTCGACCACCATCGCCCAGGCCGATTACGGGCTGGAAGACGCGGTCTATGACCTGAACTTCGAGGGCGCCCGCATCGCGCGTGAGGTCGCCGACCGCTGGACGGAGAAGGAGCCGCACAAGCCCCGCTTCGTCGCCGGCGCCATCGGCCCGACCAACCGCACCCTGTCGCTGAGCCCCGACGTCAACGACCCCGGCTATCGCGCCGTCACCTACGACGAGGTCTATGAGGCCTATAAGCAGCAGGCCCGCGCCCTGCACCACGGCGGCGTCGACATCTTCCTGATCGAGACGGTGTTCGACACCCTGAACTGCAAGGCCGCGATCAAGGCGATCAAGGATCTGGAGGACGAGGGGCTGGAGCCCCTGCCCCTGTGGATCTCGGGCACCATCACCGACCGCTCGGGCCGCACCCTCAGCGGCCAGACGGCGGAAGCCTTCTGGAACTCGGTGCGCCACGCCAGGCCGTTCGCCGTCGGTTTCAACTGCGCCCTGGGCGCCGAGCTGATGCGGCCGCACATCGCCGAACTGAGCCGCGTCGCCGACACCCTGGTCAGCGCCTATCCCAACGCCGGCCTGCCCAACGCCATGGGCCAGTATGACGAGCAACCGCACGAGACGGCCCACTTCCTCGAGGAATGGGCGCAGTCGGGTCTGGTCAACATCGTCGGCGGCTGCTGCGGCACCACCCCCGACCACATCCGCCACGTCGCCGAGGAAGTCGCGGACGTGACCCCGCGCGCCGTGCCGGAGCGCCCCACAGCCCTACGCCTGTCGGGCCTGGAACCCTTTGAACTGGTGTCGTGATGGCTAGACCTACAGTGGAAGAAGACAAATCTAAGCTACTGGCAGCGCTGGAAACGCTCGGTGGAAGTGCTGGGAACGGAGCACTTAAACGCAAGCTTGCTTGGCAAGAGGATCGATATTGGCGCACGAGGAACGCTCTTATTGAAGATGGAGCGCTGACGACTGGCCGAGGCAAGGGCGGAAGTGTTCAGCAAATTGGCTTAGACGCTCCTACAGCTCCAAGCAGTGCGACCTCCTCGCAATCGGAGGCGACCAAAGCGCGAGAAATCGATCACTATCCTGCTCTGGCCGAATGTATGCGGGACCATTGGCTACGTCGTCAGGGCATCGAGAACGCCCGTGCGAATATCTGCGCGCACCAAGGATCCAAATCGACTGGCGGAAAATGGAGCAGGCCGGACCTCATCGTTGCCTTCGTTGAAACGTATGAATACGTGCCTGGAAAGCGAATTAGCGTGAATACCTATGAGGTAAAAACCGGAGAGACTGTTGATATCACTGGCGTGTTTGAGGCTGCCGCGCATCGACGTACCGTACATAACTCTTACTTGATGGTGATCGGCGAGTTTGGTTCCGGCGATATCGAAGCAATCGTACGAGCCGCCTGTACGGAGCAAGGCGTAGGCCTGCTTCTGGCAGAAAAGGCTGACAAGGTAGAAACGTGGGAAGAACTTGTTCCTCCCAAAAGAAACGAGCCGGAGCCTCGCGACCTCAACAACACAATCTTCAATTTCTTGGACGACCGCGACTGGCTTAAGCGAGAAGTGCGCTGATGCGTCCTGTCTTCATCAACGTCGGCGAGCGGACCAACGTCACCGGTTCGGCCAAATTCCGTAAGCTCATCGTCGACGGCGACTACACCGCCGCCCTGTCGGTCGCGCGTCAGCAGGTCGAGGCGGGCGCCCAGGTCATCGACGTCAACATGGACGAGGGCCTGCTGGATGGCCCCGTCGCCATGCGCACCTTCCTGAACCTGATCGCGGCCGAGCCTGACATCGCCCGCGTGCCGGTCATGATCGACAGCTCCAAATGGGAGGTGATCGAGGCGGGCCTGAAGTGCGTTCAGGGCAAGCCGATCGTCAACTCGATCAGCATGAAGGAGGGCGAGGACGCCTTCCGCCACCATGCCGTCCAGTGCTTGCGCTACGGCGCCGCCGTGGTGGTCATGGCCTTTGACGAGGTCGGCCAGGCCGACACGGCCGCGCGCAAGATCGAGATATGCACCCGCGCCTACGACATTCTGGTCAATGAGGTCGGCTTCCCGCCCGAGGACATCATCTTCGACCCCAACATCTTCGCCGTGGCGACGGGGATCGAGGAACACGACAACTACGCCGTCGACTTCATCGAGGCGGTCAAGGTCATCAAGGCGACCTTGCCCCACGCCCGCGTCTCGGGCGGGGTGTCGAACGTCTCGTTCAGCTTCCGCGGCAATGAGCCGGTGCGTCGGGCGATCCACAGCGTCTTCCTGTACCACGCCATCAACGCCGGTCTGGACATGGGCATCGTCAATGCGGGCGACCTGCCCGTCTATGACGACATCGACGCCGAACTGCGTGAAGCCGTCGAGGACGTGATCCTGAACCGGCCGCAGCGGACCAATGTGTCCAACACCGAGCGACTGGTGGACATGGCGCCCCGGTACAAGGGCGAGAAGGGCGCGGCCAAGGTCGTGGACCTGAAATGGCGCGACGCCACCGTCGCCAAGCGCATCGAACACGCCCTGGTCCACGGCATCACCGACTACATCGTCGAGGACACGGAGGAAGCCCGCCAGGGCTCCGAGCGCCCGCTGCACGTCATCGAAGGCCCCCTGATGGACGGCATGAATGTGGTCGGCGACCTGTTCGGCTCGGGCCGGATGTTCCTGCCGCAGGTGGTGAAGTCGGCGCGGGTGATGAAGCAGGCGGTGGCCCACCTCGAACCCTTCATGGAGGCCGAAAAGGCCGGTCAGGAGCGTCAGGCCGCAGGCAAGATCCTGATGGCCACGGTCAAGGGCGACGTTCACGACATCGGCAAGAACATCGTCGGCGTCGTGCTTCAGTGCAACAACTACGAAGTCGTCGATCTGGGCGTCATGGTCCCGGCCGATCGCATCCTAGACGCCGCCATCGAGCACAAGGTCGACATCGTCGGTCTGTCAGGCCTGATCACGCCGTCGCTGGACGAAATGACCTTCGTCGCCGCCGAGATGGAGCGGCGCGGCTTCGACATTCCCCTGCTGATCGGGGGCGCCACGACCAGCCGCACCCATACGGCCGTGAAGATCGAACCGGCCTATCGCAAGGGCTCGACCACCTATGTCATCGACGCCAGCCGGGCGGTCGGCGTGGTGTCGGGCCTGTTGTCCCCCACCGACAAGGCCAAGAACGAGTCGGCCACCCGCGACGAATACATCCGCATCCGCGAGCAATACGCCCGCGGCCAGGAGGTGAAGGCCCGCGCCACCATCCAACAGGCGCGCGACAACCGCTGGCGGCCCGATGAGGCGCAACGCCCCGCCCCGGCGCCGTCCTTCCTCGGCGTGCGCGCCTATGAGGCGTGGGATCTTCAGGATCTAGCCGACCACATCGACTGGACGCCCTTCTTCGCCAGTTGGGAGTTGATCGGGCGCTATCCGCTGATCCTCGAAGACGAGATCGTCGGCGAGGCGGCCCGCGACCTGTTCCGCGACGCGCAGGCCATGCTGAAGCGCATCGTCGAAGAGAAGTGGTTCACGGCCAAGGGCGTCGTCGGCTTCTGGCCCGCCAACGCCCGCGACGACGACGTGGTCGTCTGGACCGACGAAACCCGCACCGAGGAAGCCGCCCGCTTCCACGGCCTGCGTCAACAAATCAAAAAGTCCAACGGCAAGCCGAACCTGTGCCTGTCCGACTTCGTGGCGGAAGACGGCGCTGATTATCTGGGCGCCTTCGCCGTCACCGCCGGTCATGGCGAGCTGGAAAAGGCGGCCGAGTTCAAGGCGGCGGGCGACGACTATTCCGCCATCATGGCCACAGCCCTGGCCGACCGTCTGGCCGAGGCCTTCGCCGAGCGGCTGCACAAGGAAGTGCGCACCCAGCTATGGGGCTATGTTCCCGACGAACAGACCTCGGTGCAGGATCTGATCGAAGAGAAATATCAGGGCATCCGCCCCGCACCCGGCTATCCGGCCCAGCCCGACCACACGGAAAAGGCCACCCTGTTCCGTCTGCTAGACGCAGGCGCCAACGCCGGGATGGAGTTGACGGAAAGCTTCGCCATGACCCCGCCCGCCTCGGTCAGCGGCCTCTACTTCGGCCATCCGGGCAGCCACTACTTCGGCGTCGGCAAGATCGATCGCGATCAGGTCGAGGACTACGCCGCCCGCAAGGGCTGGGAGGTGGAGACGGCCGAGCGTTGGCTGGCCCCGATCCTGAACTATGACCCGCTGGCGCTGGCTCGCGACAGCGCGGCCTAGGACACGCCCTCGCCGTGGCGGGCGATGGACAGGCGATCAACCTCAGGCGTTTCGCCGTGAATCTCTTGCGCGGCGCATCCAGCGACCAGGAAATCCAGCAGCAGCCGAACCGAAGGCAGAAGGCCGCGCCGCGACGGAAAGACCGCGTGGACGATCCATCGCTTGGGCCGCCAGTCCGGCAGCAGGTCAACCAGCCGTCCAGCGTCCAGGTCGCGCACCACCGCCACCGTCGGCAACAGGGCGACGCCCAGCCCCTGCACCGCGCCTTCGTGCAGCATATGCAGGTCGTCTGTGACCAGGCGCGGCGCATGGCGGACCGAGGCCGTCATCCCGTCCTTGTGGTGCAGGGCCCAGACGTGGTCGCGATGCGCCGGCCCGAAATCCAGACTGGGCCAGCCCGCCAGGTCGGCCGGGCCGGAAGGCGGCGCGAACCGCGCGATCAGATCGGGCGAGGCCACCAGGCGGTGCACGCTCTCGTCCAGCTTGCGCATGACCAGGTCGGCTGCTTCCAGCGGCGGCTCGCGCACGCGGATGGCTAGGTCGAAGCCCTCGCCGATGACGTCCACCCGACGACTGGTGCTGTGCAGATGCACCTCGACCTCGGGATAGACGGCCATGAAGCGCGCGATCAGCCCGCCCATCTGATAGGTCAGCAGCCCCGGCACGCAGGCGACGCGGATCACCCCGCGCGGCTGGGCGGCGACATTGTCGATCACCGCCTGAGCGGCCTCGGCCTCGACCAGCATGGCCAGGCAGTGGCGGTAATATTCCTGCCCGACCTCCGTGACCGAGAATTTGCGCGACGACCGCTGGATCAGGCGCGTGCCCAGTTGATCCTCCAGAAAGGCGATGCGTCGGCTGAGCTTGGACTTCTGCATGCCCAGGGCCCGCGCGGCGGGCGCGAACCCGCCGTGGTCCACCACCTGGACGAAGTAATAGAGGTCGTTGAGGTCTCTCATCGTTCTATTGATAGGACGCAGCGAGACGATTTAGCAATCTGCCCAGGTCGGCGTTCCAGGGCCATAAAGTCTCCAACGCGATCGGCGAGGCCCGGTCGCCACAGGAGACAACACCATGAAGAAGGTTCTCGGACGTTACGGCAATGATCGCGGCCACTGGGTCGGCGACGGCTTCCCGGTTCGCTCGCTGTTTTCCTATGACAGCGTCGGCAAGCAGGTCAGCCCCTTCCTGCTGCTCGACTACGCCGGTCCGCACAACTTCGAGCCGACCGACAAGCGTCGCGGCGTCGGCCAGCATCCGCACCGCGGCTTCGAAACCGTGACCATCGTCTATGACGGCGAGGTCGAGCACCGCGACTCGACCGGCCAGGGCGGCGTTATCGGCCCCGGCGACGTCCAGTGGATGACGGCCGGCGGCGGCATCCTGCACGAAGAGTTCCACTCGCCCGCCTTTGCGCGGACCGGCGGCCCCTTCCGCATGGTGCAGCTGTGGGTCAACCTGCCCGCCAAGGACAAGATGACCCGCCCCGGCTACCAGTCGATCCTGAACGCCGACATTCCGTCCGTCGCCCTGCCTGACAATGCGGGGACCGCGCGGATCATCGCCGGCGCGATGGAGGGCTCGAAAGGCCCGGCCAGCACCTTCACCCCCATCAATGTGTGGGACGTGCGGCTGAACCAGGACGCCGAGACGACGCTAAACCTGCCGGAAGGCCACACGGCCATCGTGGTGGTTCTGTCGGGCCGCGTCACCGTCAACGGCGACCAGCCTGCCGGCGCCGCCGAGGCCCTGCTGCTGGACCGCAAGGGCGACAGCGTGACCCTGCATGCCGATGCGGATGCGACGTTGCTGATCCTGACCGGCGAGCCGATCGACGAGCCCATCGTCGGCTACGGCCCGTTCGTGATGAACAGCGAGGACGAGATCCGCACCGCCATCACGGACTTCAACAGCGGCCGCTTCGGCGACATCCCGGCGGCCTGATCCCCACTCACGAAAACTTCAGGCCCGGTCTTCGGACCGGGCCGCACCCCCCGCCCCGAACGGACATTTGTCCGAGCGTGGCCCCCTGCCTGAAAGGAAAGACCCCCATGTCCGCTTCCACCCTGCCCGCCAACTTCAACGGCCAGCGTCCGGTCATCGACCCGAACGACGCCGTCATGCTGCTGATCGACCACCAGAGCGGCCTGTTCCAGACCGTGGCCGACATGCCGATGACGACCCTGCGCCGCCACGCCGCCGCGCTGGCCTCTATGGCCACCCTGGCCAAGCTGCCGGTCATCACCACCGCTTCGGTGCCCCAGGGCCCGAACGGCCCGCTGATCCCGGAAATCCACGCCAACGCCCCCCACGCCCAGTATGTGGCGCGCAAGGGCGAGATCAACGCCTGGGACAACCCCGACTTCGTCGCCGCCGTGAAGGCGACCGGCCGCAAGACCCTGATCATCGCCGGCACCATCACTAGCGTCTGCATGGCCTTCCCCGCCATCAGCGCCGCCTATGAAGGCTACAAGGTCTTCGTGGTGGTCGACGCCTCGGGCACCTATTCCAAGATGGCCCAGGAGATCACCCTGGCCCGCGTGGTCCAAGCCGGCGTCGTGCCGATGGACATGGCCGCCGTCGCCTCGGAACTGCAGAAGACCTGGCATCGTGAAGACGCCGCCCAGTGGGCCGAGGTCTACACCCAGATCTTCCCCCCCTACCAACTGCTGATCGAAAGCTACGGCAAGGCTCAGCAGGTCGCGACTGACCACGAGATCCTCGACTCGCAACGCGACTGACCAATGCGCGTCGGCTTCGCCTCGCCCCTTCAGACGGGGCGGAGCCGGCGTCATGCGCGCGCCTCGCCAAGGCGCAAATTCCCTCGGAAAGGAGCCATTCAATGGCCAGCGAACCGATCCGCGATCCGAAGTCAGATCACCTTCTGACCCCCGAAAACTCGGCCTTCGTCATCATCGACTACCAGCCGGTCCAGGTGAACTCCATCGCCTCGATGGACCGCCAGCTGCTGGTGAACAACATCGTCGGCACGGCCAAGGCCGCCGTCGCCTACGGCCTGCCGATCATCCACTCGACCGTCAACGTCGAGACCGGCTTGAACCAGCCGCCGATCGGCCAGCTCCGCAAGGTGCTGAAAGACTATCCGACCTATGACCGCACCACGATCAACTCCTGGGAAGACGTGGAATTCCGCAAGGCGGTCGAAGCGACCGGCCGCAAGAAGCTGATCATGACGGCCCTCTGGACCGAGGCCTGCCTGACCTTCCCGGCTCTGGACGCCCTGCGCGACGGCTATGAGGTCTATGTCGTGGCCGACGCCGTCGGCGGCACCTCGGTCGCCGCCCACGAGATGGCCCTGCGCCGCATCGAACAGGCCGGCGGCAAGATGATCTCCGTCCCGCAGCTGTTCTGCGAACTGCAGCGCGACTGGAAGCGTTCGGAAACCGTCCCCGCCTTCATGAACCTGTTCATCGAAACCGGCGGCACGGCCGGGATTCAGTTCTCCTACGACCGAGACTGATCCCTGGGGCGGCCCGCCTCCCCCGACGCGGGCCGCCCTTTTTTCTTTCCCCCAAGGAGACCGGCCATGGCCGAGCTGTTCATCACCGTCGGCCTGCGGGCCAAGACCGGCAAGGAAGACGCCCTGAGGCAGGATCTCGTCGCCGTCACCCAGACCTCCCAGACCGAAGACGGCGCCCTGCGCTACGAACTGTTCGAGGACAGCGACCAGCCGGGCCTGTTCGTCTTCTTCGAGCACTGGGCGTCCGAGGAAGCCCAATCGCAGCACCACAACCACGGGCCGCACATCCAGCATTTCCAGGCCAACGGCGCGGTCAATGTCGAGAAGATGGAGTTCCTCCACCGCCTGACCCGCGTCGCCTGACTCTTCGCCTCTTTTCATGACCCACGCCGAGGCCGCCATGATTTCTCGAAACGTCGCCGTCGCCGCCCTGGCTCTGCAACTGCTGGGCGTCGCCGCGCCTGCGGTCGCCCTGCCGACCCCGCCCGTTCAGGCCGCCGTCTCCGCGACCGCCCTACCCGCCTCCGGCGCCTACAAGATCGACCCGACCCACGCCCAGGTCCGCATGAGCTGGAACCACCTGGGCCTGTCGAACCCCGGCGCGGTGTTCGAGACGGTCGAGGGCGTCGTCCGCATCGATGAAGCGAACCCCGAACGCTCCAGCGTCGCGGTGCGCATTCCCGTCAACGGCGTGGACACCGGCGTGCCGCAACTGGACGCCGACTTCCTGACCGACAAATTCTTCGACGCGGCCCGCCACCCCGACATCACCTTCCAGAGCCGCTCGGTCGAGCGCGTGGGCCTGGGACGGGCGTTCAAGGTGCATGGCGACCTGACGGTGCGCGGCGTCACCCGTCCCGTGACCCTGGACGCCGTTCTGAACGGCGCGGGCGCCCATCCCATGGCCGGCGCGCCGGCGGTCGGCTTTGCAGCCACCGCCGTCCTGAAGCGTTCGGACTTCGGCCTGACTGTCGCCCTGCCCATGGTGAGCGACGAGATCAAGGTCGAGATCACCCTCGAAGCCGTCGCGGATCAAGCCGAAGCCTCATGACTGACCAATATCTGCTGATCGGCCGCATCCTTCTGGTCCTGCTTTTTCTTCAGAGCGGAATCACCAAGTCCATCCGCTTCCAGGAAGGGCTGGGCGAGGTGCGCGCCAAGAAAATCCCCTTCGCGCATCTGGCGCTGCTGGGCACCATCGTCCTGCAACTCGCAGGCAGCGCCCTGCTGATCGCGGGCTGGTTCACCACGCCCGTCGCCGCCCTGATGGCCCTGTTCACCCTGGCCACGGCGGTGGTCTTCTATGACTTCTGGAGCGTGAAGGGCGAGGCCCGCACCGCCGCTCTGAACGGTTTCTTCGAGCACATCAGCATCATCGGCGGCTTCCTGATCCTGATGGCCGCCGGGCCGGGACGCTTTGTGCTCTGACACAGTGCAGGTTACACTCAACACCATCTGGGAGCAGGAGAAAGCCCAATGATCGAACTCATCATCGAACAGCGCCGCCGTGACCTGGGAGGGTTCGAAGTCGGCCGCGTCCTGCCCTACGCCAAACGCCGCACGGTCGGTCCCTTCGTCTTCTTCGACCACATGGGCCCGGTCGACATGCCCGCTGGCATCCCCAAGACCGTCGATGTGCGTCCGCACCCGCACATCGGCATCTCGACCCTGACCTATCTGTTCTCGGGCGAGATCACCCACCGCGACAGCCTGGGCGTCCAGCAGGATATCCGCCCGGCCGAGGTCAACTGGATGACGGCCGGCAGCGGCGTCACCCACTCCGAACGCTTTGAGCGCGCGCGCCGCGAAGGCGCCCTGCTGGAAGGCATCCAGGCCTGGGTCGCCCTGCCGAACGGTCAGGAGGAGATCGATCCTTCATTCCAGCACGTCACCACCGCCGACCTGCCTACCTGGATCGAAGGCGGGGTCAAGGGCCGCCTGGCCGCCGGCGAGACCATGGGCATGAAGGCGGGCGTCAGCACCTTCTCGCCCCTGCACTACCTGCATCTGGATCTGGAGCCCGGCGCGCGTTTCCAGACCCCGACCGATCATTCGGAAAGCGCGATCTATGTCGTCCAGGGCCTGGTCGAGATCGACGACGGCCGCCCTCTGGGTCACGGTCAGATGGCGGTGCTGGAAAAAGGCGTCGCCTCGGTCATCTGCGCGCTGGAGCCGTCGACCGTCATGGTGCTGGGCGGCGAGCCGGTGGGCGAACGCTTCATCGACTGGAACTTCGTCTCCTCGTCGCAGGACCGCATCGAACAGGCCAAGGCCGACTGGCGCGCCGGGCGCATGAAGCTGCCGGACATGGACGATCAGGAGTTCATCCCCCTGCCGCCCGATCCGACGCCGCCCGCGCCGGCCATGTCCTGACCGGCGACGCTCTAATGGGCGACTGAGCTTGAAGGCCGACGCAGGATCGCCTGCGTCGGCCTTTTGCTTAGGCTCGAGCCGACGCAGGCGGCGGCGTGGTCGCGTCCGTATCTTCCTCGCCTCGCGACACCACCGTCGCGACGACCAAGTCGCCGGTGACGTTCAGCGAGGTCCGGCACATGTCCAGGAAGCGGTCGACGCCCAGGATCAGGCCGATTCCTTCCGGGGGCACGCCCACCATAGCCAGGATCATGGCGATGACCGGCAGCGAACCGGCCGGAACCCCCGCCGTGCCGACGCCGCCCAGGATGCAGACCAGCATGACGATCACCTGCTGGCCCAGTGTCAAATCCACGCCGAAGAACTGGGCCAGGAACAGCACCGTCACCCCTTCGAACAGGGCCGTGCCGTTCTGGTTGGCGGTGGCGCCGACGGTCAGGACGAAACGGGCGATCTTGCGCGGCAGACCCAGCTCCTGTTCGGCCACGCGCAGCGACACCGGCAGGCTGGCGTTCGACGAGGCGGTGGAGAAGGACACCACCATGGCCTCGCGAATGTCGCGGAAGAACTTCAGCGGCGACATGCCGCCGAACAGCCAGATCACCAGCGGATAGACCACGAACATATGGATCGCCATGGCGCCCACGGCCACGGCGACAAAGGCGCCCAGCCGGATCAGCAGCTCCCAGCCGAACAGGGCCGCCAGGTTGAACATCAGACAGGCGATGGCGATCGGCGCGATGCGGATGACGAGGTTGATGAGCTTCATCATCACCTCGAACAGCCCCTCGATGGTCTGTTGCAGCCGGTCGGTGGCCGGGCTCTTGGTCATGACCAGGCCGACGCCGAAGAACAGGGCGAAGACCATGACGGGCAGGATCTGGTTCTCGGCCGCCGCCGTGAAGACGTTGGAGGGGATCAGCTCCAGAAAGAAGTCGCCCGCCTGCACCGAGGTCGGCGCATTGCCGACGATGGACGCTGCGCCCGCACGCCCTTGGTCCAGCAGTTGTTGCGCCAGCGCAGGATCAACCCCGTCGCCGGGTCGGAAGACATTGACCATCACCATGCCGATCAGCACGGCGACGGCGGAAATGAAGACGGTGAATCCCAGGCTCTTGGACCCAGCCCGGCCCAGCGCCTTCAAGTCGCCCATCTCGGCCACCCCGATGACCAGGGCCGAGAACAGCAGCGGCAGAACCAGCATGAACAGCAGACGCAGGAAGATCTGCCCCGCCGGTCCTGTGATGTTGGAGGTCAGCCACTGCACCCAACCAGCGTCCCCTCCGACGGTCAGATTGACGATGAGGCCGCCCGTGAGACCGACCAGAAAACCGATCAGCATCAACACATGAAGCGGCAGTCCGCGCTTGGCCGTGATCTCCATCCGGTCCCTTTCCCTATTCCCTCCCCTTTGGACTAACGGACAGGAAGGCCATAGATCAACCCACTAGGTCGCGATGACCATTGAGCATTCAATCCGCGCTCGAGATCCAGAGACGACTGCGCGCCCAGATTCCGGTTGAATATCTCTCCGTAATTCCCGCCCGCAGAAACGGCGTCTTTGGCCCATGTTCTCGGCAGATCGAGGCTGGGTCCGAAGTCACCTTCATCACCCAGAAGACGCCTCACCCTGGGGTCCGCGGAATTCTTAGCCATGTCTGCGGCATTCTCGCGAGTAACGCCCAATTCCTCGGCCAAAATCAGGGCGTTGAGCGTCCAGCGGATCACTGCGGTCCAGCGGTCGTCACCGCTGCGCACCACCGGCCCCAGAGGCTCTTTCGAGATCACGTCCGGCAGGATGACATGCTGTTGCGGGTTCGGCAGGGTCGTGCGCGCCGCCGCCAGGGCCGAGATGTCGGCGGTGAAGGCGTCGCACTCCTCGCGCGCATAAGCCTGGCGCGCCTCGCCCTCGGTGGCGACGACGACGGCGCGATACTCGATGCCCCGTCGACGGAAATAGTCCTCGGCGTTCAGTTCGGTCGTCGAACCGGACTGGACGCAGATGCGAGCGCCGTTCAGTTCGGCCGCACTGCTCAAATTGAGCGCGCGCCGCACCATGAAGCCTTGGCCGTCGTAATAGTTGATCCCGGCGAAGCTGAGCTGCCCGCCGACATCGCGGCTCATGGTCCAGGAGGTGTTGCGCCACAGCACGTCCACGCGCCCCTCTCGCAAGGCGTCGAACCGCCGCTCCGCTGTCAACGGCACGAAGCGCACGGCGTCCGGATCGCCGAAGATGGCGGCGGCCGTAGCGCGGCAGAAGTCGACGTCAAAGCCCCGCCAGGCGCCGCGATTGTCCGTATAGGCGAAACCGACCAGCCCTTCATGCACGCCGCAGTTCAGACGGCCGCGCTGGCGCACCGCCGCCAGGGTCGGGCTGGGCTGCGCCTCGGTTGCTGTGGTCGGCGCCTGGCGTGAAGGCTCGCGCGGTTCCGGCGCCTGCGGCTCGGTCGATCTCTGACAAGCGCCTGTCGCCAGGGCCAGCATCGCCGCCACGCCCGCCGTCGCTCCCGCGCCGCCTCGCCATCTCCGCATCCGATCCACCGCTCCGTCTTGCGCCCCGGAACAGTTTAGAGCCCTCTAGGCGCCGAACCGCAACCCGCCGGAGCCTTCATGCCGCCCATTTCCGACCGAACCCGGCTGATCGCCAGCGCCACGCGGCGCGGCCAGGGCCGCCGCCCGGTCAATCCCCCGGTGGAGCGCGCCTCCACCATGCTCAGCGACGATCCGGCGCGGATGCAGGATGCGTCGGACGGCCCCGTCTATGGTCTCGACGGCACGAGCGCGGCGCGCGAACTGCGCGCCCTGTTGGCTCAGATGGAGGGCGGCGCCGACGCCTTCCTGGTTCCCTCCGGTCTGGCGGCCGTGACCGTGCCCCTGACCGCCCTGCTGCGCCCCGGCGACGAGGTGCTGACCACCGACGCCGTCTATGGTCCCACGCGCCGCTTCCTGACCCGCCACCTCGCCGCGCGCGGGATCACCGCCCGGTTCCACCCCGCCGACGCCTCGACCGAGGCCGTTCTGGCCGCGCTCACCCCACGCACCCGACTTCTGCTGATCGAGGCGCCCGCCTCCTTGACCTTCGAGATTGCGGACGCCCCGGCCCTGGCCGCCGCCTGCCGCGAACGCGGCGTGCTGACCGTCATGGACAACACCTGGGCCGCCGGTCTGGCCTTCCGGCCGCTGGCGCACGGCGTCGATGTCAGCGTCCAGGCCCTGACCAAATATGTCGGCGGCCATTCCGACCTGCTGATGGGCGGGATCGCCGCCAGCACGCCGCACATCCTGCGCGCCATCGCAGACGCCATCGAGGACATGGGCTGGCACGTCTCGCCTGACGACGCCTGGCTGGCGCTGCGCGGCATCCGCACCCTGCCCCTGCGCTATGAGGCCCAGGCCCGCTCAGCCCTGGCGATCGCACAGTGGCTGAAAGCCCAACCGGAGGTCGCCGACGTCCTCTATCCGCCCCTGCCCGGTTCGATCGGCCATGAGCTGTGGCGGCGCGACTTCGACGGCGCGGCCTCCCTGATGGGCGTGGTCATGAAGGGCGGCGACACAGCGGCGGCCCACGCCTTCATGCGCGCGCTCAGCCTGTTCGGCATGGGCTATTCCTGGGGCGGATTCGAGAGCCTGATCACCCACGAAACACCACAACTGGCCTATCGCCAGCACACGCCCGGCTTGCCGGGCCAGCTGCTGCGCCTGCACATCGGGTTGGAAGATCCCGCCGACCTGACGGCCGATCTCGAAAAGGGATTGAAGGCATGGCGCGCCCAGCAGGACTCGAACCTGCAACCGTCCGCTTAGAAGGCGGGTGCTCTATCCGGTTGAGCTATGGGCGCGGAAGGCCGCAGTTCGGACTTAGTGCGTCCAGGACTGCTTGCGGTTGGTGGCGAAGTTGTCGGCGTAGGCCTTGATGATGACCGGCGCCTCGTTCGGCTCATGCAGGCGGAAGGCGATGCCGTGGCGTTCGGCGTAATCGACCGCCTCTTCCTTGGTATCGAAGGACAGGCGGACCTGGCCGTTCATGTCGGTCGAGCTGGTCCAGCCCATCAGCGGATCGATGGTGCGGGCCGAGGCGGGCTCGAACTCCAGGCGCCAGTCGCGCGCCTTGGCCTTGCCGGACTGCATCGCGGTCTTGGCCGGGCGGTAGATGCGAGCGAGCATGGACGGAATCCTTCGGACGGGGAACTCGCGGGGTGCATACCCCGCCGCCGCCGCCCGGTCCAGACGCCGAAGGGCTTCTCAGGCCGCCAAAGGTCAGGCCGCCAGAGACGATGAGCCCGCGTCGATCCAGCGGCGCGCGGCGCGCTGCGCCTCGGCGATCTCGTCGTGCTCCATCTCCTGGCTGATGTCGCGGCGGTATTCCCGCGCCTCGATCGAGCCCTTCATGGAGGCCAGGTTGAAGATCATATGGGCCGACACCCGGTCGATCGGGCACCCGTCCAGTCCCGCCGAATAGGCCAGGCCCAGACGGAACAGGGCGTCGCCGTCCATGTCGGGCGTGGGCAACGGCAGCATGTCTTGCGCCTGAGGCGCGTGATCCAGCGGATTCATCTGCAATCCTCCTATGCGGCGTCGTTCTGACCCCGCTATCGGACACGCATTCAAATATCGTCGGTTTAAAATTAGCGTTAACGCGCTCAGAGACCCCGTAGCGCGGCCCTTGTCCGCACACTGACGCAAGCTGAAAGGCCGGTTCAGCGGCGGTTCATTCGCTCGGACTGAATGTCGACCCCAGACAGGGATTTCGCTTCTTGAATGGAGTTGCCAAATGAACCGCCTGACCAAGGCCGCCGTCGTCGCCCTCGCCCTGGCGACCACGGCCGCCCCCATGATGGCCCAGGCGCAGGATCACCGCGGAGACCGCCGCGAGTGGCGCCAGGACCGTCGAAACGACCACCGTGAGTGGCGTCAAGATCGACGCGACGACCATCGTGAATGGCGCCAGGATCGACGCGATGACCGCCGTGACTGGCGTCAAGACCGCCGTGATGACCGCCGCGATTGGCGACAGGACCACCGCCGCTACGATCGCTGGAGCCGCGACAACCATAACTGGTGGCGCGGCCGGCCCGAGTTCCGCGACTATCGCGGCGCCCGCAACGGCTACTGGTATGCGCCGGGGCATGGCTATTACCGCGTGGAGCCGCGCTACTACGGCTATCGCTGGCGCACGGGGGGCTATCTGCCGCCCGCCTATCGCTCCTATTACGTCAACGACCCCTACTTCTATAATCTGAGGCCGGCGCCGCGCGGCTACCGTTACGTCCACGCCGGCAACGACATCCTGCTGATCGCAGTCGCCACAGGCCTGATCGCCAGCGTGTTGAGCGACGTCTATTAAGAGGCTTTGAACCAAGGTTTCGCTTCGCCCCGCAAGGCTCTGTCTTGCGGGGCTTTTTTCATGACAATGCTCTGCGATCGACGTTCAGCAGCAATTCATGGCCCAGCGCCCATTCTGTCCGCAAGCCGTCCAAGTTCGGACGTGCGAGGACTTCGACCATGAAACGCTCCCTTCTCATGTTCGCGGCGGCCGCCACCTTCCTCGTGCCCGCCGCGGCCCCCATGGCTGTTCTGGCCCAGGATCGGCCGCAGATGCGCGAGGACGGCCCGCGCCGATCCGAACGCGGCCAGCCGCAGCGCCAGCATCGCGACGCCGATCGCCCGCGCCAGGAAGGCCCTCGCCCGGAACGCCGTCCCGATGGGCAACGACCTCAACGACCGGAGCACAGGCCGGAACAACGGCCAGAACAACGACCGGACTGGAACCGCCCCGACCGCCCCAACCGACCGGACCGGCCGCAACGCCCTGATCGGCCGGACCGACCTCAGAGACCGGATCAGCCGCGGCCTGACAGACCCAATCGCCCTGATCGACCCGACGGACATCGTCCCGACTGGAATCGACCGGATAATCATCGTCCAGATCGCCCCCAGCGCCCGGATCGACCGGACTGGAACCGACCGAACCGGCCTGACTCACACCGGCCTGATCGACCGAACCGACCGGACTGGAACCACCCCGGCCGTCCTGACGCCCACCGCCCCAACAGGCCGGATCGCCCCGGCCAGTGGAACCGGGACCGCGACTATCGTGAGTTCCACAACCGCTGGAACCGCGACCAGTGGCGCCGCGACTGGGATCGTCGTCACCGCAGCGACTGGTGGCGCCATGACCAGCGCTTCCGCAGCTGGAACGGCGTGCGCATCGGCTTCTATTTCGCGCCCGGCTACGGCTACTACAGCGTGCCGCGCAGCTATTGGAACCGGCAGTACTATGTCGGCCAGTATCTGCCGGACGTCTTCTGGCGCTATCAGGTGAACGACTGGCGCACCTACGGCCTGGGCTATCCGCCGCCGGGCACGCGATGGGTCTACGTCGACAATGCGATCTATCTGATCGACGACTACGACGGCTACATCATCGAAGTCGTCCGCGACGCCTGGCGCTGGTAAGCGCCAGAAAAGCACAACGGCCGCCTCTCCAGAGACGGCCGTTTTCGCGTGAGATTCTTTGTCCGACCTCTCACCGAGGGGATACGGCGCGGCGTGCGTAAGGATACATGCGCCGCCCAGCGAGCCATATGACACAGTCGCTCGATTCCCGGCGCGAAACAGATGCGCATACAGGGACAAGGCTATGAACGGCGGGCATCAGGGACACCTTCCTTCCAGCGGCCGAGCGATGGTCATATCGGCATGGTTGACTGGCCTCTACTTCATCGCTGAACTGGTAATTGGGCTGTGGACCGGCTCTATCGCCGTCATTTCCGACGCTTTTCACACATTCTCCGCCGTGGGCGGGGTCATCGTTGCCCTTGTCGCAACGAAGCTTGCGCGCCGATCAGCCGACGAGAGCCGCAGCTTCGGCTGGTTCCGAGCCGAGATAATAGGCGCGCTGGTGAACGGCGGTTTCCTGTTGGCCATGGCCATAGTGGTCATCGTCATGGCGGCCATGCGGTTGTCCGAGCCGGTTCATCTGCCTACAGGCCCGATGCTGTGGGTAGCGGCAGGCGGTCTGCTGACAGAATTCGTCGCGTTGGGGCTGATGTGGCGTCAAAGCAAAGACGACCTAAACATGCGAGGCGCCTTCTGGCACGTCATACAGACCTTCGTCGGCAGTCTGCTGATCATCGTGACAGCCCTGATCATCCGGTTCACGGGATTCCTGCTGATCGACCCGCTTCTCGGTATGGCTTTTGGATTTGTGCTGATCTGGGCGAGCTGGGGCATATTGCGCGATGCCGCTCACCTGTTGATGGAGGGTACTCCGCCAGGTGTCAGCCTGTCACAAATCACAGAAGCTCTCGCCGAGGTCGAGGGCGTGGCTGACGTCCATCACGCACACGCCTGGGCGCTAACCAGCGGCAAACATGTTTTTTCCAGCCACATCCGGGTCTCCAAAGGCAGCGACCCACAAAACGTGCTGTTCACCGCTCACGCATTGCTGCGTGAGCGGTTCGGTTTCTTTTTCGTCACCGTCCAGGTGGAAGACCGCTGCCTCGACGAAAGCGGCGCAGAACAGATTGATGTGATGCGACCGATTAAAGCCCACCACTGACGTTCCTGTCAGAGCTTACAGCCCCAGCTTGGCCTTCAGGATGTCGTTCACTGCGGCCGGGTTGGCCTTGCCGCCGGTGGCCTTCATGACCTGACCGACAAACCAGCCGATGGCCTGGGGCTTCTCGGCGACGGCGGCGGCCTTGTCCGGGTTGGCGGCGATGATCTCGTCCACCGCCTTTTCGATGGCGCCGGTGTCCGTGACCTGCTTCAGGCCGTGCTTCTCGACCACCTCGGCGGGCGAGCCTTCGCCGTTCCACACGTAGTCGAAGACTTCCTTGGCGATCTTGGACGAGATGACGTCCGTCTCGATCAGCTCGACCAGCTGGGCCACATGGGCGGCGGGCAGCGGGTTGTCGCTGAAGTCCTTGCCGTCGGCGGCCAGGCGGGCCGAGACCTCGTTCGTCACCCAGTTGGACACCAACTTGGCGTCGCGGCCCTTGGCGGCGGCCTCGAAATACAGGGCCTTGGCCTGCTCCGAGATCAGCACGCCCGCGTCGTATTGCGACAGGCCGTATTCGCTCATGAAACGGCGGCGCTTGTCGTCGGGCAGTTCCGGCAGGTCAGCCTTGATGGCGTCGATCCAGGCCTGTTCCAGCACCAGCGGCAACAGGTCGGGATCGGGGAAGTAGCGATAGTCCTGCGCCTCTTCCTTGGAGCGCATGGAGCGCGTCTCGCCCGCCGTCGGATCGTACAGACGGGTCTCCTGCGTGATCGAACCGCCGTCTTCGAGGATCTCGATCTGGCGGCGCGCCTCATACTGGATCGCCTGAGAAATGAAGCGGAAGCTGTTGACGTTCTTGATCTCGCAGCGCGTGCCCAAGAAGCTGAAGTCGCCCGTTTCCTTGAACTTGTCGTAGTTCCCGGCGCGGCAGACCGACACGTTCACGTCGGCGCGCAGATTGCCCTTCTCCATGTCGCCGTCGCAGGTGCCGAGGTAGATCAGGATGGTCCGGATCTTCTTGACGTAGGCGACCGCCTCTTCCGGCGTGCGAATATCGGGGCGCGAGACGATCTCCATCAGCGCCGTGCCCGCCCGATTCAGGTCGACGTAAGACTCGGTCGGCGACAGGTCGTGGATCAGCTTGCCCGCGTCCTGTTCCAGGTGCAGGCGCTCGATGCCGACGTTGAAGAAGCTGCCGTCCTCGGCCTCCACCTCGACCACGCCCTCGCCCACGATAGGGTGATAGAGCTGGCTGATCTGATAGCCGGTCGGCAGGTCGGGATAAAAGTAGTTCTTGCGGTCGAACTGGCTCTTCAGATTGATCTGGGCGCGCAGACCCAGACCCGACTTCACCGCCTGCTCGACACAATACTTGTTCAGGGTCGGCAACATGCCGGGAAAGCCCGCGTCGACCAGCGACACCTGCTCGTTCGGCCCCGCGCCGAAGCCGACCGCCGCGCCCGAGAACAGCTTGGCGTTCGAGGCGACCTGGGCGTGGATCTCCAGACCCATGACGATTTCCCAAGCGCCCGTGCGGCCTTGGATCAGTTTGGAGTTGTCAGTCATGCTCACCACCAACGGTCCGGCTTGGCGACGAAGCCCGCCGCGTCTTCGAGGGCGCTCGCGACCTGGAACACCGTCGCTTCATCCAGGGCCTTGCCGATGACCTGCAGGCCCAACGGCAGGCCGTCGGCGCTGAGGCCGGCGGGGACCGAGATGCCCGGCAGACCGGCCAGATTGGTCGTCACCGTGAAGACGTCGTTCAGATACATGGTCAGGGGGTCGATCTGCTTGTCGCCGATGGCGAAGGCGGCCGACGGGGTGGACGGCGTCAGGATGGCGTCCACCTGGCCCCAGACGTTGTCGAAGTCCTGGGCGATGCGGCGACGCACCTTCAGCGCCTTGACGTAATAGGCGTCGTAGAAGCCAGCCGACAGCACATAGGCGCCGATGGTCAGGCGGCGCTGGACTTCCTTGCCGAAGCCCTCGGCGCGCGAGGTCGCATAGAGGTCGTCCAGAGAGGTGAACTGCTCGGCGCGGTGGCCGAAGCGCATGCCGTCATAGCGCGCCAGGTTCGACGACGCCTCGGCCGGGGCCACGATGTAGTAGGTCGGCAGGGCGTATTTGGTGTGCGGCAGGCTGATCTCGACGATCTCGCAACCGGCGGCCTTCAGCCACTCGACGCCCTGCTCCCACAGCTTCTGGATCTCGGCGGGCATGCCGTCGAGGACGTATTCCTTGGGCACGCCGATGCGCAGGCCCTTGACCGACTGGCCGACCGATTGGGTCCAGTCGGGGGTCGGGATGTCCAGGCTGGTCGAATCCTTGGCGTCGAACGAGCACATGGAGTTCAGCAGCAGGGCCGAATCCTTGACCGTCTTGGCGATCGGCCCGGCCTGGTCCAGCGAACTGGCGAAGGCGACCATGCCGTAGCGGCTGGCGCGGCCGTAGGTCGGCTTGATGCCCACGGTGCCGGTGAAGGCGGCGGGCTGGCGGATCGAGCCGCCGGTGTCGGACGCGGTCGCGGCCAGGCACAGGTCCGCAGCCACGGCCGAGGCCGAACCGCCGGACGAGCCGCCCGGCGTCAGGTCGGCGTTCGATCCCTTGGACTTCCACGGGTTCTTCACCGGACCGAAGGCCGAGGTTTCGTTGGACGAGCCCATGGCGAATTCGTCCATGTTCAGCTTGCCCAGCATGACCGCCCCGTCGCGCCACAGATTGGCGGTGACGGTCGATTCATACGGCGGGACGAAGCCGCGCAGCATGTTGGAGCCGGCGGTCGTCTGCACGCCCTGGGTGCAGAACAGATCCTTGATGCCCAGCGGCGCGCCTTCCAGCGCCCCGCCCTCGCCCTTGGCCAGACGGGCGTCGGAGGCCCGCGCCTGTTCCAGCGCCTTGTCCGCCGTCACCTCGACATAGGCGTTCAACGTCGGGTTCGAGGCCTCGATGTTGGTCAGGAAGGCGCGGGTCAGTTCTTCGGACGAGAAGGTCTTGGCCTTCAGGCCGTCGACGGCGTCGGCCAGCGTCAGCTTGGTCAGATCGGTCATGACTTACTCCACGACCTTGGGCACGACGAAGAAGCCGTCGGCGGATTTGGGCGCGTTGGACAGGACGTCGGCGACCTTGTCGCCGTCCGTCACCACGTCGTCGCGCAGGCGCAGCGGCTGGGACACGTTGGAGGTCATCGGTTCGACGCCCTGCACGTCCACCTCGTCCAGCTGTTCGATCCACTTCAGGATGCCGTTCAGCTCCTGGGCCAGCGGCTCCAGGCGGTCCTCGGGGGTCTTGATGCGGGCGAGATGCGCAACCTTGCGCACCGTCGCGGCGTCGATGGCCATGCGGCCCTCCAAAGCATGAGAGTCTAAGGGGTCGGGATTAGCGTCTCGACGCCGCTTCGACAAGGATTTGGGTGCAGGCGCGAAGACAGCTTGGCCGTTGCGGCCAAACGCCCCCTATCGAAGGCCGTGGCGGCGCCTAAGTATGGAGCGCAGATCACAGGAGACGCGACCATGAAGATCACCGGCCCCCAAGTCCGCGCCGCGCGCGCCCTGGTGCAATGGCCGCGCGACCATGTGGCACGCCTGTCCGGCCTGACGGTTGACGCCCTGGCCGATTTCGAGCGCGAGAACGTCGACCCCGGCGACGAGGCCCGCAGCCGCCTTCAGGCCGCGCTGGAGGAAGGCGGCGCTGTGTTCCTGCACGAAGAAGACGGCGGCCTGGGCGTGCGGCTGAAATTCACGCGCAAGGAAGTGCGCTCGATCCGTAGCCTGGAGAACGAAGGCGGGCCGGTCGGGGACGACGACGTGTAGGTCCGTCTCCAACTCCGCTCATCCCGGCGGACGCCGGGATCCAGTGCTTTGGCTTCAAGCAAGAACCTTGACCACATTGCGTGATGGCCGCGAACCAGCGCGTGCACAGCTCTTACTGGATCCCGGCGTCCGCCGGGATGAGCGGGAGTATAGGGAACCACTTTGACACGCGCCCCGTCTGGGCCTAACGCGCCCTCGTGCCTGTCCTTGATCTATCCGAACTGTCCGCCGCCTGCCCGCCCAACACCCCGTGGCTGGGTCTGGATCTGGGCGAGAACACCATCGGCGTCAGCGTGTCCGACACCGGCCGCATCATCGCCAGCCCGCTGGAGCTGATCCGCAAGACCAAGTTCAGCAAGGACGCCGAACAGCTGTTCAGGATCATGGACGGCCGCAAGGTCTCGGCGCTGGTCATCGGCCTGCCGCTGAACATGGACGGCACCGAAGGCCCCCGCGCCCAGTCGTGCCGCGCCTTCGCCCGCAATCTGGAGCGGTTCCGGCCGGTCAACGTCGCCTTTCAGGACGAACGGCTGTCGACCACCGCCGTCGAGCGGTTCCTGATCGACGAGCTGGACCTGACCCGCAAGCGCCGCGCCGATGTGGTGGACCGCACCGCCGCCGCCTGGATTCTGCAAGGCGCGCTGGACCGGCTGCGCGGCTGAGATGGCGGCCATTCTCGCGGGCGTCCTGCCGGTCTTCCTGCTGCTGGCGCTCGGCTATGGACTGAAGAAGTCGGACTATCTGCCCGACGCCGCCTGGCGGCCGATCGAGAAGCTGGCCATCAATGTCCTCTATCCGGGCTTCCTGATCCCGGCGATCTGGAATGCCGACCTGTCGGGCTCGGCCGCAGGCGCGGCGGGCGCCGCCGCCGTCACCGTGTCGATCATCATTTCGACCCTGACCCTGCTGTCCAAGCCCCTGTTGCCCCTCAGCGGCCCGGCCTACACCAGCGTCTTTCAGGGCATGATCCGCTGGAACAGCTTCGTCTTCCTGCCGGTCGTGCAGGCGACCTTCGGACCGGCGGGCGTGGGCCTGGCCGCCGTGGTCATCGCCGCCATGATCCCGGTCAGCAACATTCTGAGCGTCGTCGTCCTGGCCAAATGGGGCGCGGGCCAGCACGGCGCCTCGCCCAGGGCCCTGTTCCGGGCGATGATGTCCAACCCCATCCTGCTGGCCTGTCTGCTGGGGCTGGCGCTGAACTTCTCGGGCGCGCCCCAGCCGCCCGGCGTGGCCGAGACACTGCAACTGCTGGGATCGGCCGCCCTGCCGCTGGGTCTGATCGTGGCGGGCGCGGGCCTCAGCTTCCGGGAGTTAGCGCGCACCCGCGTCACGGTCGGCGCCGTGGTCGTGGTCAAGATGATCGTGACGCCGCTGGCCATGTGGCAGTTGGCGCGCCTGTACGGCGGCGATGAACTGGCGCAGGGAATCGCCCTGCTGTGCGGCGCGGCGCCCGGCGCCGCCTCAGCCTATGTGCTGGCGCGTCAGATGGGCGGAGACGCGCCGCTGATGGCCGGGATCATCGCAGCGACGACGGTATTCTCGGTCATCGGCATCCCCGCGGCCCTGCTGCTATTCCATCTGGCCTGAGTCCCGCCTATAGCCACGTCTCAATGACCCATGCAGCGCCCGTCTCCGACCTCATCAAGGAACGGCTGACGCCGTTCCCCCGCGACCACTTCCTCGCCGCCGGAGACCTTCATCCGCCGGCCGCCTTGGCCTTGCTGGACCTGGCCGACGCCTTCGTCGACTTTAACAGGCAGTCAGCCAAGGGCGTGGACCTGATGCGCGGCCAAACGGTCGTGAACCTGTTCTTCGAGAACTCGACGCGAACCAGCTCCTCCTTCGAGATCGCGGCCAAGCGTTTGGGCGCCGATGTGGTGACCATGCCGGTCGCCTCGTCCTCGGTGAAGAAGGGCGAGACGCTGATCGACACCGCCGTGACGCTGAACGCCATGAAACCGGAGATTCTGGTCGTGCGCCACGCCTCTTCCGGCGCGGTGGACCTGCTGTCGCAGAAGGTGGGCTGCGCCGTGGTCAACGCCGGCGATGGGCGCCACGAACACCCGACACAGGCCCTGTTGGACCTGCTGTCCCTGCGCCGCGCCTTCGGCGAGGTGGGCGGGCTGACGGTCGCCATCTGCGGCGACATCGCCCACAGCCGTGTGGCGCGCTCGAACGTCGCCCTGCTGCAGATGATGGGCGCGCGGGTGCGGCTGATAGGCCCGCCGACGCTGGTGCCCGGCGACGCCGACCGCTGGGGCTGCGAGGTCTTCCACGACATGAAGGACGGCCTGAAGGGCGTCGACGTGGTGATGATGCTGCGCCTTCAGCTGGAGCGGATGGCGGGCGCCCTGATTCCTTCGACGCGCGAGTATTTCCGCTTCTGGGGTCTGGACCGCGAAAAACTGGCCTGGGCCGCGCCCGGCGCCAAGGTCATGCACCCCGGCCCGATGAACCGGGGCGTCGAGATCGATTCCGACGTGGCCGACGATCTGAGCGTCTCCCTGATCCAGGATCAGGTCGAGATGGGCGTCGCCGCCCGCATGGCCGTTCTGGCCGCCCTCGCCCACCGCCGCGCGGGAGGCGCCGCATGACCGCCGCTCAACCCATAGCCATCATCAACGCTCGCCTGCTGGACCCGGCCAGCGACTATGACGGCCCCGGCGCGGTCCTGATCGAGAACGGCCGCATCGTCGAGGTCATCCACGGGCAGGCGACCCAACGCCCCGAGGGCGTGCAGATCATCGACGCCGAGGGCCGCTGTCTGGCGCCCGGCCTGATCGACATCCGGGTCAAGACCGGCGAGCCGGGCAACGAGCCCAAGGAGACGCTGAAGTCGGCCAGCCTGTCGGCGGCGGCGGGCGGCGTCACCACCATCGTCGTCCAGCCCGACACCGATCCGGCCATCGATGACCCGGCCCTGATCGACCACATCCAGCGGCGCGGCGCGGCGCTCGATCTGGTGCACGTCCGCGCGGCCGGCGCGGCGACCCAAGCCCGCGACGGCGAGCGCATGGCCGAGATCGGCCTGATGCATGAGGCAGGCGCCCTGTACTTCACCGACGGCGACCGGGTGATCCGCAACACCCGCACCCTGCAACGGGTGATGAGCTACGCCGCCTCGTTCAACGCCCTGATCGCCTGTCGCCCGACCGAGCCGTGGCTGTCGGAGGGTGCGGTCGCGACCTCGGGCGAACTGGCGACCCGGCTGGGCCTGTCGGGCGCCCCCGCCATCGCCGAGCGCATCCAGCTGGAGCGCGACCTGGCCCTGGTCGAGCAGACCGGGGCGCGTTTCCTGATCGACCAGATCTCGACCGAGGGCGCGCTGGAGACGCTGGCGCGCGCCCGTGCGCGGGGACTAGAGGTCGCGGCCTCAGCCTCGATCAACCACCTGTGCTTCAACGAGATCGACATCGGCGACTATCGCACCTTCTACCGGCTGGACCCGCCCTTGCGCGCCGAGAGCGACCGGCAGGCTCTGGTCGAGGCGGTGCGCGACGGCCTGATCGACGTCATCACCTCGGCCCACTGTCCCGAACCGGCCGAGAACAAGCGCCGCCCCTTCGCCGAGGCCGAGCCGGGCGCCGTGGGTCTGGAGACCCTGCTGCCCGCCGCCCTGACGCTGCACCACGAATACGGCGTCGATCTGCTGGACGTGCTGCGCCCGCTGACGCAGGGCCCGGCGGCTCTGCTGGGGCTGGAGGCCGGAGAGCTGTCGCAAGGGTCGCCCGCCGATCTGGTACTGTTCGACGCCGGGGCGCCGGTGGTGATCGACGCCGCGACCCTGCGGTCCAAGTCGAAGAATTCGCCCTTTGACGGGCGTCGACTGCAAGGCAAGGTCTTGCTCACCGTCGTTTCGGGCCGCATCGTCCACGACGCACGTTAAGGGGAGCGAATCACTTGCAGGATCTGGCGGGGCCGGCGCTCCTTACGCTCGGGCTTGTGGCTATTGGCGGATACCTGCTGGGCTCCATCCCGTTCGGCGTGGTCCTGACCCGCGCGGCGGGCGCGGGCGACGTACGCAACATCGGCTCTGGCAATATCGGCGCGACCAACGTCCTGCGCACCGGGCGCAAGGATCTGGCCATCGCCACCCTGATCCTCGATGCGGGCAAGGGCGCGGTCGCCCTGCTGATCGCGCGGCATCTGCTGGGGACTGACGCAGCAGGCGCCATCGCCGGCGGCGCGGCCTTCCTCGGCCACCTGTTCCCCGTCTGGCTGGGCTTCAAGGGCGGCAAGGGGGTAGCGACCTTCTTCGGCCTGATCCTGGCGGCGTGCTGGCCTCTGGGCCTGCTGGCGGCGGCGACCTGGCTGATCATGGCCTTCGCCCTGCGCTATTCCTCACTAGCGGCCCTGGTGGCGGCGGCATTGACGCCGCTTTACGCCCTGCTGCCCCTGCCCGCGCTGGGCCTGCCCGCGCCGCAGCCCATCTTCATCATGGCGGTCTTCACCGCTGTCCTGATCTTCATCCGCCACCATGAGAACATCGGCCGCCTGCTGAAAGGCGCCGAGCCCAAGATCGGGGCGAAGAAAGCGTGACGCCCCTGTCGGAGGCCGAGCGTTTCGCCCGCCTCCGGCTAGCCCGGACCGACCGCGTCGGCCCCGTGGCCTTTTCCCAGCTGTTGCAGCGGTTCGGTTCGGCTGAGCGCGCGCTGAACGCCCTGCCCGACCTGATCCGCAGCGGAGGCCGCAACGGCTACGCCATCCCTGCGCCCAAGGCCGTCGAGGCCGAACTTGAGGCGGGCGCCCGTATCGGGGCGCGGCTGATCCTGTGGGGCGAGGCCGCTTATCCCCAAGCCCTGGCCGCCGTCGATCCTCCGCAGCCCCTGCTGTGGACCCTGGGCGATCCAGCGCTGATGCAGCGGCCCTGCATGGCCATCGTCGGGGCGCGCATCGCCTCGGCAGGCGGCCAGAGAATCGCGCGCGGCCTGGCCCAACAACTGGGCGAAAGCGGCCACGTCGTCGTCTCCGGCCTGGCGCGCGGCGTCGATGCGGCGGCGCATCTGGGCGCCCTCGAAACCGGCACGGTCGCCGTGCTGGGCGGCGGCGTGGATGACGTCTATCCGTCCGACAACGCCGAGCTGTATCGCCAGATCGTCGAGCGCGGCTGCATCGTCTCGGAAAGCCCCGTCGGCGCGCGGGCGCAGGCGCGAGACTTCCCGCGCCGCAACCGCATCATCTCAGGCCTGTCGCGCGGCGTGGTGGTGGTGGAGGCGGAAATCCGCTCCGGCTCCCTGATCACCGCGCGGCTAGCGGGCGAACAGGGGCGCGACGTCTTCGCCGTGCCGGGCTCGCCGCTGGACCCGCGCTCCAAAGGTCCGAACGAACTGCTGCGTCAGGGGGCCATCCTGTGCGAAGGGATCGAGGACATCGAGCGGGCCTACGCCGCCCTGCGCACGCTGCGCGAACCGCCCGCTGATTCGCCGTTCGAGGCCGGTTCGCCGGATCAGATCGACGATGCGGTGCTGGATCGTATCGAAGCCCTGCTGTCGCCGACGCCCATCGGTCGCGACGAACTGGCGCGCGCGGCTAGATTGTCAATTGCGGAAACGGCCGCCGCCCTGCTGGAGCTTCACCTCGCAGGGCGGGCGACCTTGCTGCCCGGCGGCCTGGCCTCGACCTAGGCGGGCGCGGTGCGGCGGGCCATGTCCGCCGCGCTTTCCAGAAGTCCGGCCAACCGCTCATCCCCGTCCCAGCGGGCCATTCCGGCCAGTTCCGTGGCCATGGCGGCCACATATTCGCGAACCGGATAGTCCGTCAGATCAAGGCTCGTCGCCTTGCGGCGTCGCTGCGCTGTCTTGTTCATCGTCAACCCTCCCGAGAACATCTGAGAGGAACACAACTCAGGGAGGTTTGTAAACTCACGTTACCCGGAAAGGTTGCTCATATAAAATGGGCCGATTGACTTCCGCGCTCGCCGCAACCACGTTCGCGCCCCGTTTTCCCCGATAGAGCGCCATGAATCTCGTTATCGTCGAGAGCCCCGCCAAGGCCAAGACCATCAATAAATACCTGGGCTCGGACTATAAGGTTCTGGCTTCCTACGGCCACGTCCGCGACCTGCCGTCCAAGGACGGCTCGGTGCTGCCCGACGATGACTTCGCCATGCACTGGGAGGTCGACGCCAAGGCGTCCAAGCGCCTGTCCGAGATCGCCGAGGCCGCCAAGGCCGCCGACCGCGTCATCCTGGCGACCGACCCCGACCGCGAGGGTGAGGCGATCAGCTGGCACGTTCTGGAAATCCTGAACAAGAAGAAGGCGCTGAAGGACACGGACGTCCAGCGCGTCACCTTCAACGCCATCACCAAGTCCGCCGTGCTGGAGGCCATGGCCAATCCGCGCCAGCTGGATATGGAGCTGGTGGACGCCTATCTGGCGCGCCGGGCGCTGGACTATCTGGTAGGCTTCAACCTGTCGCCGGTGCTGTGGCGCAAGCTGCCGGGCGCCCGTTCGGCCGGTCGGGTCCAGTCGGTCGCCCTGCGCATCGTCGTCGATCGCGAGATGGAGATCGAGAAGTTCAAGGCGCAGGAATACTGGTCGGTCGAGGCCGATCTGATCGCCGACAGCCCGCCCTTCACCGCCCGTCTGGTCAAGCATGACGGCAAGCGCGTCCAGCGCCTGGACATCGTGTCCGAGGCCATGGCCATGGCGGCGCGCGAGGCCGTTCACGGCGGCGACTTCACCATCAAGTCGGTCGAGAAGAAGCCGGCCAAGCGGTCCCCCGCCCCGCCCTTCACCACCTCGACCCTGCAACAAGAAGCGGCGCGCAAGCTGGGCTTCACCGCCCAGCGCACCATGCAGGCGGCGCAGAAGCTGTATGAGGGCGTCGACGATACCGGCGGCCTGATCACCTACATGCGTACCGACGGCGTCTATGTGACGCCTGAGGGCATCGCCCAGGCGCGCGAGGCCATCGGCCAGCGTTTCGGCCCCGCCTATGTTCCGGCCGAGCCGCGCTACTACAAGACCAAGGCCAAGAACGCCCAGGAAGCGCACGAAGCCATTCGTCCGACCAACATCCTGCGCAGCCCCGACACCCTGCGGCTCGAGAACGATCTGCAGCGCCTGTACGAGCTGATCTGGAAGCGGATGATCGCCTCGCAGATGGAATCGGCGCGCCTGGACCGCACCACGGTCGAGATCGAGACGCCCGACGGCCAGACCGGCCTGCGCGCCACCGGCCAGGTCGTCGCCTTCGACGGCTTCATCGCCGCCTATGAAGAAGGCCGCGACGAGAAGCAGAAGGGCGCTGAGGACGACGAGGATGAGGGCGGCCGCCTGCCCGCGCTGAAGGAAGGCGCCAAGGCCAAGGTCGAGGCGATCCGCACCGACCAGCACTTCACCGAGCCGCCGCCGCGCTTCTCGGAAGCCACCCTGGTCAAGAAGCTGGAAGAGCTGGGCATCGGGCGCCCGTCGACCTACGCCTCCATCCTGACGACCCTGCGCGACCGCGAATACGTTCGCATGGACAAGAACCGCTTCTATCCCGAGGACAAGGGCCGGCTGGTCACGGCCTTCCTGGAGCAGTTCTTCGCCAAATGGGTCGAGTACGACTTCACCGCCGCGCTGGAGACCCAGCTGGACGAGGTGTCGGCCGGCGATCTGGACTGGAAGACCCTGCTGCGCCGCTTCTGGCAGGACTTCCACGCCGCGACCCAGGCCGCAGGCGAACTGCGCACCACGGCCATTCTGGACCACCTGAACGAGGCGTTGGGCCCGCACATCTTCCCCGACAAGGGCGACGGTTCGGACCCGCGCGAATGCCCCCTGTGCCATCAGGGACAGCTGAGCCTGAAGACCAGCCGCTTCGGCGCCTTCATCGGCTGCTCGCGCTATCCGGAGTGCAAATACACCCGCCCGGTGGCCTCGCCTGACGCGGCCGACGGCGGCGCGGAGGGCGGCGATCGCGAACTGGGCGTCGATCCGGCGACCGGCCAGCCCGTGCATCTGAAGATCGGCCGCTTCGGCCCCTATGTCGAAACCACGCCGCCGGACGCGGACAAGCCCAAGCGCTCGTCCCTGCCCAAGGGCTGGTCCCCGGCCTCGATCGATCTGGAGAAGGCGCTGCGCCTGCTCAGCCTGCCGCGCGACGTGGGTCCGCACCCCGAAGACGGCAAGATGATCACCGCCAGCCTGGGCCGCTATGGCCCGTTCGTGGCGCACGCGGGCACCTACGCCAACGTCGCGGACATCGAGGAGGTGTTCGACGTCGGCCTGAACCGCGCCGTGGCCCTGCTGGCTGAAAAGCGCGCGGGTCGTGCGGGCCGCGCCTCGGCCGCCGCGCCGTTGAAGGAGCTGGGCGCCCACCCGGAAACGGGCGAGGCCGTGCAGGTCATGGCCGGCCGCTACGGCCCCTACGTCAAGTCGGGCAAGATCAACGCCACCCTGCCCAAGGGCACGGCGCCCGAGGACATGACGATGGAGGCCGCCCTGCCCCTGCTGGCCGCCAAGGCCGGCGCTGCGCCCAAAAAGAAGGCGCCCGCCAAGAAGGCCGCTGCGAAAAAACCCGCGGTGAAGAAGGAGCCTGCGGCCAAGAAACCGGCCGCGAAGAAGGCCCCCGCCAAGAAGGCGGCCAAGGCTGCGGAAGCCGAATAAGACGAAGCGCCCTCGTTCTCACGAACGGGGGCGTTTTTTCTACCGCCCAGCGACCAGCTCGTTGCGGACGCGACGGCCCAGGGGATCGCGGCCCGACCAGCTCTCCCCCACGGAAGCCTCGACATAGGGCGTGCAGAAGCGCGAGATGATCATGCGCGGGCGGATTTCGTTCAAACAGACGCGATCCCCCTCACGCGCCCAGCGCGCGGTCAGGCGGCGCCCATCCGAAAACAGGGCGCGATAACCGCCGTCCCGATCGAACCAGTGTTTGACCCAGTCGCCGTCGGGATAGTGGGAAACGACCGTATTGCCGAAGGCCGCCTGCATGGCGTCGGCGTTTCCGCCCCCGCCCGATGCTGATGCGCTCGCAGGCGCAGCCAACATCAGCGTGATCAGCACGGCTGCGCGCATCCGGTCCCTCTCCCAGTCGTCTTCCAGTCCCCAGGCGGACCATACAGGCCGAAACGCCGTTGCCAAGCGGCCCGTTCCGAACGGAAATACTTGACTGAGGCGTAGGGCCTTCTTTATACGGCCGCAGGCTCGGAACAGGACTGGCGATGCGCGCCGCCCGCTCGCCCAAGAGGGGCGGTTCCGTCAGCTGAAGGCGTTTGCGAACGCTATCCTCCGTCCCTTCAGGACTGCATGACTGAATTTTCCAAGCTGGGCCTTTCGCCCACGACCCTGCAAGCGGTCGCCGATACCGGCTACACGACCGCCACCCCCATTCAGGAACAGGCCATTCCGGTGGCCCTCGCCGGCCGCGACGTCCTCGGCATCGCCCAGACGGGCACCGGCAAGACGGCCGCCTTCACCCTGCCCATGGTCGACCGCCTGGCTTCGGGCCGCGCCCGCGCCCGGATGCCGCGCGCCCTGGTGCTGGCCCCGACCCGCGAACTGGCCGACCAGGTCGCCGAGAGCTTCGCCAAATACGCCAAGGGCACCAAGCTGAACTGGGTGCTGCTGATCGGCGGCGTGTCGATGGGCGATCAGGTCGCCGCCCTGAACAAGGGCGTGGACGTGCTGATCGCCACGCCGGGCCGCCTGCTGGACCTGTTCGATCGCGGCAAGATGCTGCTGACCGGCGTCGAGCTGATGGTGGTCGACGAAGCCGACCGCATGCTGGACATGGGCTTCATCCCGGACATCGAGCGCATCTTCAAGCTGACGCCGCCGCGCCGCCAGACCCTGTTCTTCTCGGCCACCATGCCGCCGGAGATCACGCGCCTGACGCAGCAGTTCCTCAAGGATCCGACCCGGATCGAGGTGTCGCGCCCGGCCACGACCGCTGACACCATCACCCAGCACATCACCCGCCTGCCGACCTCGGACCCCAAGGCCAAGCGCACCGCCCTGCGCGCCCTGGTCGAGCGCGGCGAGGTCCAGAACGGCATCGTCTTCTGCAACCGCAAGTCGGAAGTCGACATCGTCGCCAAGTCGCTGCAGGTCCACGGCTTCGACGCCGCGCCGATCCATGGCGATCTGGACCAATCCTTGCGGATGAAGACCCTGTCCGATTTCCGCAGCGGCGCGCTGAAGCTGCTGGTCGCCTCGGACGTCGCCGCGCGCGGTCTGGACATCCCGGCCGTCAGCCACGTCTTCAACTATGACGTCCCGCACCACGCCGACGACTACGTCCACCGCATCGGCCGCACCGGCCGCGCCGGCCGTCTGGGCGAGGCCTTCATGATCGTGACGCCGTCCGACGACAAGTCGTTGGACAAGGTGCTGAAGCTGATCAAGAAGGAACCGGTCGAACTGCCGCTGGAGCATATCGACTTCACCGCCATCAAGGACCGCCCGCGCGACGACAGCCGCCCGGGCCGTGGCCGCGGCCGCAGCGACCGCCCCGAACGCGGCGAACGCAGCCGTTCGCGCAAGGCGGTCGACGCCGCCCCGGCTGAAGTCGCCGAAGCTGCCGCCCCCGTTGCGACTGAGGTCGTCACGCCCAAGGTGGAAGAAGCCCCGCGTCGTTCGCGCAGCCGCAAGAAGTCCGACGACCGCGCCCCGGCTGCGGCGCCCGCCGCCGCCGCTGCATCCAAACCGGCTGCGTCCAAGTCCGCCGGTGAAATCCGAGGCAGCGCCTTTGGCGATGATGTGCCGGCATTCCTGCGCCGGCCGGTCGTTTTTGCTGACTGACGCCGCAGTTCTTGATTTAACTCTGCGTTACGGAAGGCCGGGGTAAGTTCCCGGCCTGAACTTCCCAGGGGCGCTTCAAGGCATGACCACTCAGGTCGAAACCACGGTTCGTAGTCCCGAAGCCTATGCCCTGGCGCACCGCGCGGTTGATGCGATGCAAGAGGCAGGCGTCTGGCCGACCCCGCTGAACTTCGAGCTCTGGCTGCACTATCTCAGCGCGCCAGACAGCCCGTTGAGCCAGGAGATGGCGCGGCTGCTGGCCAGCGGCGCGCCCTTCACTGACACCACGGCCGAGATGCTGGCCGCCGAGTTCCTGCCCCGCAGCCGCCTGTCCGAAGAGATTCGCGATGCGGGCGCCGTGCTGAACCGCGAACTGGCCGCCGTCGCCGCCGCCATCGACAAGGCGCGCGAAAGTCAGGCCGACTACGGCGACACCCTGGCCCAGGCGGCGGACCGCATGGCCTCGGCGCCCGACACCGACAGTCTGGGCGTCATCGTCACCTCGCTCAGCGACGCCACGCGGCGGATCCGTCGCCATACCTCGGCGCTGGAGCGTCGCCTGGAATCCTCCAACCGCGAAGTCGTCAAGCTGCGCGATCACCTGGAGCAGGTCCGTCGCGACGCCATGACCGACGCCCTGACCAATCTGGCCAACCGCAAGGCGTTCGACGAACAGCTGCAACGCATGTGCGACGAGGCCGAGGCTGATGGAACGCCCATCGGGCTGGCTCTGATCGACATCGACCACTTCAAGCGCTTCAACGACACCTGGGGCCATCAGACCGGCGACCAGGTGCTGCGCTATGTCGCCAGCGTCCTGGCCCGCATCGCGCGCGCGCCGCGTATCGCCGCCCGCTATGGCGGTGAGGAGTTCGCCGTCATCTTCCCGCGTGAGACGGCGGGCGCCGTCGAGGCCGCCTTGAACGCCGCGCGCGAAGAAATCGCCTCGCGCAGCCTGCGTCGTCGTTCGACCAATGACGACCTGGGCGCCGTGACCATTTCCGTCGGCTTCGCCCTGCGCCACTCCGGCGAAACGGCGTCGCAGTTCCTGGGGCGCGCCGACGAAGCGCTCTACGCCTCCAAGCGCACGGGCCGGAACCGCGTCACCAACGCCGAGTTGGCGGCGTCTGCCGCCGCCTGAGCCTCGCCTCAGTAGGACAGGCGCAGACCCAGCGACAGGGTGCGCGGCGGAGCATAGCCGGCCACCCCGCCCGCCGTTTCCGAGACCTCGACCTCGGCGTCGAACAGATTGTCCGCCGCCAGCCACAGCAAGGTTCGCGGTCCGGCGCGCCATTCCGCACGCGCGTCGATGGTGACGGCGGCGTCCAGCACGCGGCTGTTCAGATCATCTTCGAACCGCTTGCTTTCGTAGCGGGCCTGCATCGACAGGCCGAGCCGGTCAGCCGCCTGCCAGTCCAGCCCGCCCGTCACGCTCCAGATCGGCGCCTGCGCGGGCCGCAGTCCGGTCAGCTGAGGCGCCGCTGAGCCGCCGTCCATCCGCGCATCGGTGATCGACAGGGCGCCGTTCAGGGCCAACCCGCCTCGCAGCGCCTGACGCGCCGTCAGCTCCACGCCCTTGGCCTCGATGGTCCCGGCGTTCTGACGCTGACGCAGGACGCCGCCCGCCGGAACAAAACCCGCCCGCGGAAAGGTTCCCGGCCCCTCGGCGATGGTGACGTTGACGATGGCGTCCTCGATCCGGTTCCAGAACAGATTGACGCCGAAGGCCGAAATCGGCCCCTCAAACGCCAGCCCCGCCTCGACCCCTTGCAGCGTCTCGGGAACCAAGGCCGCATTGGCCTCGGTCAGGTCATTGCCGACGCGGAACGGACGGTGCAGCTCATTCAGACTCGCCGGGCGGAACCCGGAATAGGCCGCCGCCCGCGCCGCCCAGCCGCCGCCGATGAACCGCCGCGCCGCCAGGCGGGCGCTGACCACCTCGCCCGAGCGATCGGGATCGCTTTCGTCCAGCGTGGGCAGGCCCGTGGCGCGGTCCCACTCCCGCCGCCTGCCGTTCTCATTGCGCCATCCGTCCAGGCGCAGCCCGCCCGCCACCAGCCACAGGTCGTCGCTCCACGAGCCTTCGCCATAGACGCCCGCCACGGAGGTCTCGCCGCCCGCCACGCGATCGCGGGTGAAGGCGCCCTGCATGAAGCGGAAACGCTCGCGCGTTTCGCCCTCGTTGAAGCGGGCGTCGGCGCCCAGCTCCCATTCCAACCGCCCTCCGGCGATGTCGCGCGTCGCGCGTCGCAAGGCGGCGTTGACGCCCCAGCCGGTCGCTGGCGTTTCATACTGGTCATTGGCGGGCGTGGTCGCGCTGCGATCGGCCGCCACGGCGACGGAGGTGTTGGCGAAGTCGCTTTCGCGCCGCCACGCCTGCAAGCGCCAGCCATAGCGCCCCTCCTCCGCCCTGCGCGCCGCCGTGGCGGACAACAGGTGGCCGCTGGCGCTGGACCGTGCGCCCGCCAGACCCGAGCCGCGCTCTTCGTCATAGACAGAGGCCCTCAGCGATACGTTAGCCTCGCCCAGCGGCGCATCCAGCCGCAGGGCCGCCGCACGGGCTTCCAGATCCAGGGAAGTATCCGCCGCCCCGGCCGCCGCGCCGCGTACAGGCGCATAGCCGTCGCTGCTCTCATACAGGGTCGAGGCTGTCAGCCGCGCTGGCCCGATATCGAACCCGCCCGAGCCGGCCAGCCGTGCGCCGCCGCGTTCCGAGACCGAGGCGGACAGCACGCCGCCGCGCTCCCGCTCGCGCAGTTGGATCACGCCCGTCAGGGCGCCCGCGCCATAGGGGCCGGCGCCGGCGCCGCGCACGATGTCGAGACTTTCCAGGCTCTCGGTCGGCAGTTGCGACCAGATCACCCAGCCGCCGAAGGGATCATTCAAGGGCACGCCGTCCAGCGTCACCAGGGTCCGCCCCGCGCCCGACGGCGCGATGGCGCGCAAGGAGATGCCCTGGGTCGTGGGGTTGGCCGCCAGGCTGGAGGTGCGCCGGAACAGGGACACGGCCGGAACAGCGCTCAGAGCCTCGTCCAGCCGATCCGCGCGCGCCAGCGCCGCTTCGTCCAACCGAATGACCGAAAAGGCCGCCTCGCCCGCCGCAGGCGGCAACCGCGCCGCCGTCACCACGACCTCGTCAACGACGTGCGCCTGAAACTCGATCAACGCTGAACTCCCTGCCAACCGCTCGGCGACCGGATCAGGGATAGTCGATGCCGTCAGGCTTGTCGTCCGCCGAGCCGCAGCATCCGCGCGTCAAATGACCGCCGCCCGAGAAGACCTCAGCTCGAAAGCGCGCTCAAACGGCGGAGCCGCCGGTCGACACGCTGAACAGCAGCCCCAGAACGCCGCGAACGATCAGGCCGAGCGCCATCACGCCGACCGTCGCGCCGATCAGAAACACCGCGCGAAAATGCCGGTGCAAGAAATAGAGAATGTCGCCTGCCATCTGCGTCGACCCGAAAGGTTAACAGCATGATGACACACGGTTCGGCGAAAACCGCAACAACCGTTCGTGATCAGACCAGACGGCTCTGCACCAGGGCCGCCTCGACGAAGCTGGCGAACAGCGGGTGCGGAGCGAACGGGCGGCTGCGGTATTCGGGGTGATACTGCACGCCGATGAACCAGGGGTGGTCCTTGCGCTCGACCGTCTCGGGCAACACGCCGTCCGGAGACAGACCGGCGAAGAACAGGCCGCCCTTCTCTTCCACCGCCTCGCGGTAGTTGATGTTCACCTCATAGCGGTGACGGTGGCGCTCGTTGATGTCGGTCTGGCCGTAGATCTCGGCGATCTTGGAGCCGGGCGTCAGGGTGGAGGCGTAGGCGCCCAGGCGCATGGTGCCGCCCAGATCGCCGCCCTGTTCGCGCTTCACGCGCTCATTGCCCTGGACCCATTCGGTCATCAGGCCGACGACGGGCTCTTCCGCCGGGCCGAACTCGGTCGAGGTCGCCTTGGGATAGCCCGCCAGGTTCCGCGCCGCCTCGATCACCGCCATCTGCATGCCGAAGCAGATGCCGAAGTACGGGATCTTGCGCTCACGGGCGTAGCGCGCCGCCTCGATCTTGCCCTCGGCCCCGCGTTCGCCGAACCCGCCGGGCACCAGGATGGCGTGGGCGCCTTCCAGACGTTCGGCGCAGGCCTGCGGGTCGCCGGCGAAGGTGTCGGCCTCGACCCAGTCGATGTTGACCTTGGCGTTGTTGGCCACGCCGCCGTGCTGCAGGGCCTCAATCAGCGACTTATAGGCGTCCTTCAGGACGGTGTATTTGCCGACCACGGCGATGGTGACTTCGCCGTCCGGGTGCAGGCGGCGGCGCACGATCTCGTTCCAGCCGGACAGCTCCGGCTCCGGCGCGTCCGTCATGCCGAAATGGGCCAGCACCTGCGTGTCCAGGCCCTCGCGGTGATAGTCCAGCGGCACGGCGTAGATGTCAGCCGAGTCCATCGCCTGAATGACGCTGTCCGGGCGGACGTTGCAGAACTGAGCGATCTTGCGCTTCTCGTCAGCCGGGATCGGGGCTTCGGAGCGGCACAGCAGGATGTCGGGCTGGATGCCGATGGAGCGCAGCTCCTTGACCGAGTGCTGCGTCGGCTTGGTCTTCATCTCGCCCGCGGTCTTGATGAAGGGCAGCAGGGTCAGGTGGACGAAGCACGACTGGCCGCGCGGCAGATCCTGCTCCAGCTGACGGATCGCCTCGAAGAAGGGCAGCCCCTCGATGTCGCCGACCGTGCCGCCGATCTCGACCAGGACGAAGTCCACATCCTCGCCGCCGTCCGTCTTAGCCGGGTTCAGGCAGAACTGCTTGATCTGGTCGGTGACGTGCGGAATCACCTGGACGGTCGCGCCCAGATAGTCGCCGCGACGCTCCTTCTCGATGATCGTCTGATAGATGCGGCCGGTCGTGATGTTGTCCGACTTGGCCGCCGAGACGCCGGTGAAGCGCTCATAGTGGCCCAGGTCGAGGTCGGTCTCGGCGCCGTCGTCGGTCACGAAGACCTCGCCGTGCTGATAGGGGCTCATCGTGCCCGGATCGACGTTGAGATAGGGGTCCAGCTTTCGCAGGCGGACCTTGTAGCCGCGCGCCTGCAGAAGAGCGCCGAGAGCGGCGGAGGCGAGGCCTTTTCCAAGAGAGGAAACCACGCCGCCGGTGATGAACACATAGCGAGCCATGGGCGGACACCTTACTCCATGATTCGTCCTGCGCGGAGAGGCTCAGGAAAAATCCAACTGTTGATCAAAAGAAGAAAGCGCGCCTTGCGGCGCGCTTCCCCAAAACTCGATGGCGACGACCGCCCTTATTGAGCGGGCGCGCCCTGGCCGGCCGGCAGGCTGGCTTCCAGATCGTCCAGCGACGGGGCGGCCGGAGCGGCCGGGGTCGCCGGTGCGGCTTCAGGCGTAGCCGGAGCCGTCTGCTGCGGCTGGTCCACGGCGATGGAGCCGACGGCGTCGGCGTCGATCACCGAACGCGAACCGCGCGCATAGTTGCCCGCGATCGTCAGGCCGATGGCGCAGACGAAGAAGGCGATCGCCAGGATCGACGTGGTGCGGGTCAGCAGATTGCCTGCCCCGCGCGCCGTCATGAAGCCCGAAGGACCGCCGCCCATGCCCAGGGCGCCGCCCTCGGAACGTTGCAGCAGAATCACGGCCGACAGGGCGACCGAGATCAGGATCATGGCGACGAGCAGAATGGTCTGGAGCATGGCGTCATTCATGTGGGCGCAGAAGCGCGCCGATCAAGCGGCCGCCTCTAACATTGATGGAGGTTTCGGGCAAACGCTCAGGCGCGCGGTCAAACCGCGCGGATGATGCCCAGGAAGTCTTCGGCCTTCAGCGAGGCGCCGCCGACCAGGGCGCCGCCGACCTCGGCCACCGCCAGGATCTCCTTGGCGTTCGACGGCTTGACCGAGCCGCCGTACAGGATCGGGGCGACGCGGCCGCCCTCGCCAAGCTTGGCGACCATGGCGGCGCGCACGGCGGCGTGGACTTCCTCGATCTGCTCCAGCGTCGGCGTCAGGCCGGTGCCGATGGCCCATACCGGCTCATAGGCCACAGCGAACGCCTTGCCCGCCAGCGAGGCCGGAAGCGAACCGGCGACCTGACGGCTGACGACCTCGACCGCCTGCCCGGCTTCGCGCTGCTGAAGCGTCTCGCCGATGCAGATGATCGGCTCCAGACCGGCGGCCAAAGCGGCCTCGACCTTGGCGGCGACATCGGCGTCGGTCTCGCCGAATCCGGCGCGGCGTTCCGAGTGGCCGAGAATCACCAGACCCGCGCCCGCATCACGGACCATCTCGGCCGAGACCGATCCGGTGTAGGCGCCCGAGGTTTCAGCGTGGCAGTCCTGCCCGCCGATCTCGACGACGCCGCCCTTCAGGGCCTGGGCCATGCGGTCGATCAGGGTGGCGGGCGGGCACAGGGCCACGCGGCAGGCCGCAGCCTGTTCCTTCAGCGCCTTCTCGAGAGTTTCAGCCTCGGCCAGGCTCGCGCCCAGGCCGTTCATTTTCCAGTTGCCGGCGACCAGCTTCACAGATTGTTTCATGCGGCCTGTCTAGTGGCGACGGCGGCGGAAGCCAAGATGTCGTCAAGCCTCACTTGCGGCGGCGGCCCTGCACCCCCTATACGCGACCCTTGGCGCCCTTTCGACGCCGGCCCTCGTCAGGTTCTTCTTAGATGATCACGCACTTCCGCAACTTCGCCAAGTCCAAGTGGGCTGGGGGCCTGTTCGCCCTGATCATCCTGAGCTTCCTGATCGTCGGGGCCCAGTCCGACATCTTCGCCAGCCTGGGACCGCGCCACATCATCAGCGCCGGCGACCGCAGCGTCGATTCCAACCAGTTCCGCGCCGATTTCGAGCGCGTGCGCGCCAATCTGCAGGAGCAGGCCGGCCGCCCCGTCAGCTATGACGACATGGTCAACGAGAACCTGCACCAGCAGTATCTCGACAGCCAGACCCAGCGCCTGGGCTTCCTGTCGTGGGCCTGGAAGAACGGCATCCGCCCCGGCAAGGAGCTGGTGCTGACGGAAATCCGCAAGATTCCGGCCTTCTTCAACCAGATCACCGGCCAGTTCGACCAGGATCTCTACACCCAGGCCCTGGCCCAGCAGAACCTGACCTCGGAAATGCTCGAGCAGGATCTGCGCGACCAATACGTGACCGCCCACGTCGGCTCGGCCGTCTTCGCCGGCCTGCAAGCGCCGCGCGTCTACGCCGCCCTGCTGGCGGGCCAGGCGCTGGAAACGCGTGACGGTCGCTGGTTCTCGGTCACTCAGGACATGGCCGGCCGTGCGGGCGCCCCGACCGACGCCCAACTGACCGCCTTCATGAAGGAAAACGAGGCGCGTCTGCGCAGCCCCGAGTTCCGCATGATCTCCCTGGTGCTGTTCACGCCGGGCCCGAGCGACCCGCGCCCGACCGTCACCGAAGAACAGATTCAAGAGCGCTATGAGTTCCGCAAGGCCGCCCTGGCTGACCCGGAAAAGCGCACCTTCGTCACCCTGACCGTTCCGACCAAGGAAGCCGCCGACAAGATCGCCGCCGACCTGCGCGCCGGCAAAGCCCCGGCCGAGGTCGCCAAGGCCAACAACATCCAGCTGGGCGACTACAAGGGCACGCCGCAGGCCGCCGTGGGCGACCCCGCCGTCGGCGCCGCCGTGTTCGGCCTGGCCGTCGACCAGGTTTCGGCCCCGATCCAGGGCCGCCTGGGCTTCACCGTCGCCAAGCTGGCCGCCATTCAGGCCGGTCAGGCCGTGACGCTGGAAAGCGCCCGTCCCGCCCTGACCCAGGAGCTTCAGGCCGAGGCCGTCAAGGCCGCGACCTACGCCAAGGTCGAGCAGTTCGAGAAGGCCCGTCAGGAAGGCAAGAACCTGGCCGACGCCGCCACGGCCGCCAAGGCCCGCGTCATCCAGCTGCCGCCCTTCACCCAGCAAGGCCAACTGCCGGACGGCCAGCCGATGAACGCCCCGCGTCAGGTTCTGGAAAGCGCCTACACCCTGAGCAAGGGCGGCGAGAGCGACGTGATCGACGCCGGCGACGGCCAGTATTTCGCCGTCCGTCTGGACGACATCCGCCCGTCGGCCCTGCCGACGCTGGACGAAGTCCGCGCCCCGCTGGGCCAGCAGTGGACCCTGCGTGAGAACGCTCGCCTGCTGTCGGCCAAGGCCGAGCAACTGGCCGGCCGCGTCCGCGCCGGCGAGGACATCGCCAAGGTGGCCGCCGAAGCCGGCGCCCCGCTGACGGTCCGCACCGGCGTGCAGCAGAGCCGCGAGTCGCAGGCCCAGGTCGGCGACGGCGTGCTGCGCGGCCTGTTCGGCCAGAGCAAGGGCCAGGTCTTCTCCGACGCCCAGTCGCAGACCGCCTTCGTCGTCGGCCGCGTGGACGCCATCCATGCCGCCAACCCGGCCCTGGCCGCGCCGCTGGCCGAACAGGCCCGCCCGCGTCTGACCGAAGAACTGGCCAACATCCTGGCCGACCGCACCATCGCCGCCGCCGCTGCACGCACCAAGTCGCGCAACGACCCGGCCCTGGCCCTGCAAGCCCTGGGCGTAGAGGCTCCGGCCGCTGCGCCCGCGGCTCCGGCGGCGCCTGCACCCGCCAAGAAGTAATGCTGGAAGAACGCGACGCCTTCATCGCCGGTCTGACCGCGGGCCGCCCTCAGGTTCTGGTCCGCCGCCTGGTCGATGACCTGGAAACCCCCGTCTCGGCCTTCCTGAAGGTCGGGCACGGGCGGCGCTACGCCAGCCTGTTCGAGTCGGTCGAGGGCGGCGCCGTCAACGGCCGCTACTCCTTCGTCACCCTGTCGCCGGACGTGGTCTGGCGCTGCCGGGACGGCAAGGCCGAGATCGCGCGCGGCGCCGACGTTCTGTCCGACGTCTTCACGCCCGAAGACCGACCCGCGCTGGAATCCCTGCGCGCCCTGATCGCGGCGACCAAGTTCGACCTGCCCGCCGACCTGCCGCCGATGGCCGCCGGACTGTTCGGCGTGTTCGGCTACGACATGGTGCGTCTGCTGGAGCCGCTGGGCGCCGCAAATCCCGATCCGCTGGACCTGTCCGACGCCGTCATGGCGCGCCCGGCCCTGGTCGCCATCTTCGATTCGGTGAAGCACGAGATCGTCCTGATCGCCGCCGCCTATCCGGACACCGCAAGCGATCCAGTCCAGGCCTACGCCGCCGCCGAGGCCCGTCTGGAGGATTTCGAAGACCGCCTGCGCGGCCCCCTGCCGATCCAGCGCGAAGTCGAGCCGGTTCCCGCGCCCGACTTCCACTCCGACGTCGATGAAGCCGCCTTCGGCCGCATGGTCGCGCAGGCCAAGGACTACATCGCCGCCGGCGACATCTTCCAGGTCGTGCTGGCGCACCGCTTCTCGGCCCCGTGGAGCCAGGATCCGTTCGCCTTCTATCGCTCGCTGCGGCGCGGCAACCCATCGCCCTATCTGTTCTTCCTCGACTATGTGGACTTCCAACTGGCTGGATCCAGCCCGGAAATCCTGGTCCGGTTGAAGAACGGGCGCGTCACCATCCGCCCGCTGGCGGGCACCCGCCCGCGCGGCGCCACGCCCGAACAGGACAAGGCGCTGGAAGTCGAACTGCTGGCCGATCCCAAGGAACGGGCCGAGCATCTGATGCTGCTGGACCTGGGCCGCAACGACGTGGGCCGCGTCTCCAAGCCCGGCTCAGTCGAGGTCACGGAAAGCTTCGTGGTCGAGCGCTACAGCCAGGTCATGCACATCGTCTCCAACGTGAACGGCGCGGCTGATCCCAAGCTGGACGCGGTGGACACGCTTCTGGCCGCCCTGCCCGCAGGCACGCTTTCGGGCGCGCCCAAGGTGCGGGCCATGGAGGTCATCGACGAACTGGAGACAGAGAAGCGCGGCGTCGGCTACGGCGGCGGCGTGGGCTACATCTCGGCCAATGGCGAGGCGGACATCTGCATCGTCCTGCGCACCGCCATGTTCGCGAAGGGCCAGATCTTCGTTCAGGCCGGCGCCGGCGTCGTCGCCGACAGCGATCCGGCCGCCGAATATGCTGAAACCCTGGCCAAGGCTCGCGCGCCGATGAAGGCGGCTGCGGAAGCGTGGCGTTTCACCGCGACCACTCGCGGCCAGGGCGCCGGCGGATCAGTCTAAGGATTGGAAACCGTGGAACCCTGGTCGAACGATACGCCGGGGCCTGCGACCATAGTCCCCGCCAATAGAACCGCCGTCATGGCGGCGAAGGCGGCTGCGGCAAGCAGGCGCAGGGGTTTCGGTTGTTCCGCTGGGGCCTCGTTCAACAGGGCGCGAGCGTCGCGGATGGCTTCGATAGGGGTCAAGACGGATTTCTTCCGATGGCGATGCTCCTGTATCGCCCGGACAGCTTAACGTCCGCTTTCAATCGGCCCGCTTGCCTTCCATGTTGGGACCGCCCTGCCTCCCCGTACTAAGAAGCCTTCGCCATGATTCTCGTCGTCGATAACTACGACAGCTTCACCTACAACCTCGTCCACTACCTCGCGGAGCTGGGCGCCCAGACGCACGTCATCCGTAACGACGACCTGACCGTCGAAGAGGCCTGGGCGTTACAGCCCGAGGCCGTGCTCCTGTCGCCCGGCCCCTGCGCGCCGGATCAGGCGGGCATCTGCCTGTCGCTGATCGAGACGGCCGCAGAGACCATGCCTATCCTCGGCGTCTGCCTGGGGCACCAGTCAATCGGTCAGGCCTTCGGCGGCGAAGTGGTGCGCGCCAAGACCCTGATGCACGGCAAGACCTCGCCCATTCTGCATGAAGGGCGCGGCGTGTTCGGCGGCCTGCCCTCGCCGTTTACGGCGACGCGCTATCACTCGCTGGCCGTGCGCCGCGAGAGCCTGCCCGACGCGCTGGAAGTCACCGCCTGGACCGAGGACGGCGAGATCATGGGGCTGTCGCACCGCACGCGACCGATCCGCGGCGTCCAGTTCCATCCGGAATCCATCGCCACCGAACACGGCCACGCGATGATCGCCAACTTCCTCGATCTGGCGGGCGTCAAACGATTGGCGACCATCTGATGGACAGCATCAAGCCTCTGCTGGCCAAGCTGGTCGATGGACAGGTGCTGAACCTGGATGAGGCCAAGGCCTTCTTCTCCGCCTGTCTGCGCGGCGAGCCGACCCCGTCACAGGTCGCCGCCGCCGTCACCGCCCTGCGCATCCGGGGCGAGACGGTGGACGAGATCGTCGCCTTCGCCAGCGCCATGCGCGAGGCCGCCCGGTCGCTGGATCACCCGTTCGCTGAAGTCATCGACACCTGCGGCACCGGCGGCGACGGCCAGCACACCTATAACATCTCGACGGCGGCCTCCTTCGTGCTGGCGGGCGCGGGGCTGAAGGTCGCCAAGCACGGCAACCGCGCCGTCAGCTCCAAGTCCGGTTCGTCCGACGTTCTGGCCGCCCTGGGCGTCAATCTGGACGCCACGCCCGCCCAGCAGGCGCGGGCGCTGGACCAGGCGGGCATCGCCTTCCTGTTCGCGCCCTTCTATCACAGCGCCAGCCGCCATGTGGCGCCGGTGCGCGGCGAGATCGGCTTCCGCACCGTGTTCAACCTGCTGGGTCCGCTGTGCAATCCGGCGGGCGCCACGCATCAGGTCATGGGCGTCTATGACCCCGCCCTGCTGGAGCCGCTGGCCGGGGTGCTGGGCCGACTGGGCGCCAAGCGCGCCTGGACCGTCAACGGTCAGGGACTGGACGAGTTGACCACCACAGGTCCGACCGAGGTGGCCGAATGGAAGGACGGCGCCGTGCGCCGCTTCACCGTCACGCCCGCCGACGCCGGTCTGCCGCTGGCGACCATGGACGACCTGCGCGGCGGCGACGCCGAGCATAATGCGGCGGCCCTGACCGCCCTGCTGGCGGGCGAGCGCGGCCCTTATCGCGACATCGTGCTGCTGAACGCCGCCGCCGCACTAGTGGTGGCCGGGCGGACCGAAGACCTGAAATCGGGAGCCGAACTGGCCGCCGCCGTCATCGACGACGGCCGCGCCGCCGCCGCCCTGGCTGAACTGGTGCGCGTCTCCCACGCGCCGATCGAAGACGAGGACGCCTGATGAGCGACGTTCTGGACCGTATCGCCGCCTACAAGCGCGAGGATGTCGCCGCCCGCAAGGCCGCCGTATCGCAGGACGCCATCGAGGCGCGCGCTCGCGAGGCCTCGCCTCCGCGCGGTTTCCGCGCCGCCCTGGCTGACCGATTCGTCGAAACCGGCCGCCCGGCCCTGATCGCCGAGATCAAGAAGGCCAGCCCGTCGAAAGGCCTGATCCGCGCCGACTTCGACCCGCCCATTCTGGCCCAGGCCTATGAGCGCGGCGGCGCGTCCTGCCTGTCCGTCCTGACCGACGGGCCGAGCTTTCAGGGCGACGACGCCTATCTGGTCGCCGCGCGCGCGGCCGTCGCCCTGCCCTGCCTGCGCAAGGACTTCCTGGTCGATCCGTGGCAGGTGGCCGAGAGCCGGGCGCTGGGCGCCGACTGCATCCTGATCATCATGGACATGGTGGATGACGCCCTGGCTGCAGATCTGCTGGCCGAAGCGACCCGCTGGGGCATGGACGCCCTGGTCGAGACGCACGACGCCGACGAAATGGCGCGCGCCGCCAAGCTGGTCCAGGGCCGCGACGACGCCTTGATCGGCGTCAACAATCGCTCGCTGCGGACCTTCGAGGTCGATCTGGCGACGACCGAGCAACTGGCGGCGCTGAGCCCGGACGGCGCCCTGCTGGTCGCCGAAAGCGGCCTGTTTACGCCGCAGGATGTAGCGCGCGTGGCCGACGCCGGCGCCCGCGCTCTTCTGGTGGGCGAAAGCCTGATGCGTCAGACCGACGTGGAAGCCGCGACGCGAGCATTGCTGGCCTAAGCTCCCACTTACCGCCCATCCCGGCGGACGCCGGGATCCAGTGCTTTGGCTAAGGGCGCAGCGGCAGCCGTCCCAAGCCCAGCTTACCAAAAACTGCGCGCGTGACTCTTGCTGGATCCCGGCGTCCGCCGGGATGAGCGGGGTGTGGGGGATCAGCCCGCTTTCGCCGCGATTACCCGCAGCACGGCATCCGCCGCCAGTTCCGACGGGTCCGGCCCGCCGCGTCCCATCAGGTCCAGCGCCTCGGTCTGACGCCGCGCCTGATCGGCCGCCGTCTCAGGATCGATCAGCAAGCGTCCGACCGCCTTGGCCAGCGCCTGCGGCGTCGCCTCATGCTGGATGAACTCCGGCGCGATGGCTTCATCGGCGGCGATGTTGAACAGGGTGATGTGCTTGGCCGTCACCAGCCGCTTCATCAGCACATAGCTCAGCCCGTCGATCTTATAGGCGATGACCATCGGCGCGCCCGCCAGCGCCAGTTCGGTCGAAACCGTGCCGCTGGTCGCCAAAGCAGCGTTCGCGGCCTTCATCGCGTCGTACTTGTCGGCTTCCTGCACGACATGGGCGCGGAAGGGCCAGGCGGCGACCCGGCCCGCCACATCGGCGGCCACCGTGCCCGCCGCGACGACCGCGACCTCCAGCCCCGGAATCTGGGCCTTCAACTGTTTGATCGCCTGCTCATAGACCGGCGTCATGCGCGTGATCTCGCTGGGGCGGCTGCCCGGCAGGACCAGCAGCAGCGGCGCATCCGCCGCAATCCCGCGCGCCGCGCGAAAGCGGGCGCCGTCGGCTCCCGCCATGTCGACGTGCAGCGCCTGCGACCCCACGACCGTCGTCGGCAGGCCCGCCTTCTCGAACCACGGCGCATCCAGCGCATAGAGGGCCAGCAGATGATCTACCGCCCCCGCCAGCGTCTTGGCCCGACCCGGCCGAGAGGCCCAGACCTGCGGTCCGACATATTTGATCAGCGGCGTCTTCGGCGAGGCCGCGCGGATCGCCTGCGCCACGCGGATGGTGAACCCCCAGCTATCGATCAGCACCACGGCGTCCGGCTTCTCCGCCGCCGCCAGAGCCGCCGTCTCGGCCACCCGTTTCTTGACCTTACCGTAAGCCTTCAGCCCCTCGATCCAGCCCAGGATCGACAGCTCGGCGATGTCGAAGGGGCTGGCGACGCCCTCGGCCGCCATCTTGGGACCGCCCACGCCGACGAAGACCACATCCTTGCCCAGCCGCGCCTTCAGTGCTCGCGCCAGCCCGGCGCCCAGCGCATCGCCCGACGCCTCGGCCGCCACCAGCATGACCTTCAACGGACGGCTCATCGCGGCTCTCCCCAGACGAACAGGCCCAGACGGTCGGCCTCTTCGACCAGACCTTCGTGGTCGATGACGATCAGCCGTCCCTCAAACCCGCCGATCCCGGCCAGACCCGCAGCGGCGGCCAGTTCGACCGTCGTCGGTCCGATAACGGGCATGTCGACGCGCAGATCCTGGATCGGCTTGGGCGCCTTGCCCAGAGCGCCGCGCGCAAAGCCGGGCGAGCCGCGCAGGTCGGCAGGCAAACCCGCCACGCGGCGCAGCATCTCGTCCGTGCCCTCCTGCGCCTCGACAGCCAGCACCAGCCCGTCGCAGACGACCGCGCCCTGACCTATATCCAGTTCGCCTGATTTTTCAGCGACGTGCAGCGCCTTCTTCAGGTCCGCCAGTTGCTCCGCCGTCGGCGCCACGCGGCCCAGCGCGCCCGCCGCCAGCATCTCGCCGCCCAGAATGTCGTCCGCGCCCTCGACGGCGAAGCCTTCGTCCTCGAACACCGACAGAATCTTGCGTAACAGGGCATCGTCGCCCTTTGACGCCGCCGCGATGATGCCGGGCAGCAAGGATGCGCCCTTCAGATCGGGCTTCAACGTCTTGAAATCCGGCCGGTTGACGTAGCCCGCCAGACAGACCGCGCGACAGCCCTCGCCCCGCATAGCCTTCACGATCTTGCCGATCTCGGCCATGCCGAAATCCTGCCCCGGCCAGCGGTGCAGGTGGGCGTCAGCGAAGCCCTTCAGCCGGATGATGAAGACCTCGCGCCCCTCGGCCTCGCAGCGCTGGGCGACGCGGATGGGCAGGTCGCCCGAACCCGCGATCAGGGCCAGCTTGGGCGCGGTCGTCATTCCGCGCCCGGCAGGCACAGCGGGCGCTTGCCGCCATCACGAATGAAGCCGGTGATCTCCATGATCTCGGGCAGGTCGGCATAGGCCTGCTCGACCCGATCCAGACGATCGGCGAAGACGCCTTCGCCCTCGAACAGGTCGCGATAGGCGGCCAGCAGGCGGCGCACGGCGTCCTTGCCGTAGCCCTTGCGCTTCAGCCCGATCAGGTTGAGGCCGTGCAGGCTGGCGTGATTGCCCCAGACCGAGCCGTAGGGAATGACGTCGCGCGTCACGGCGGCCAGACCGCCGACGATGGCGCCCTGCCCCACCCGGCCGTTCTGGTGAATGGCGCACAGGCCGCCAAGGAACACCCTGTCACCGACATGGACATGGCCGCCCAGGGTGGCGTTGTTGGCCATGGTGACGCTGTCGCCGACCACGCAGTCGTGGCCGACGTGGGCGCCGGTCATGAACAGATTGTTCGAGCCGACGCGGGTGACGCCCGATCCCTGCGGCGTACCCCGGTTGAAGGTGCAGTGCTCACGGATCAGGTTGTTCTCGCCGATCTCCAGCCGCACCGGCTCGCCCTTGTAGCCGCCGTGCTGCGGATCGCCGCCGATGACGGCGAAGGGGTGGATCGTCGTATTCGCGCCGACGCTGGCGTCCTGCTGGATCACCACATGGCTGACCAGACGCACGCCGGAGGCCAGCGCCACGCCCGGCCCGACGGTGCAGAACGGGCCGATCTCGACCCCGTCCGCCAGGGTCGCCGAGGCGTCCACCACGGCGGTTGGGTGGATGGTCACTGCGCGGGCTCCGCCACGGTCACGACCATGGCCATGAACTCGGCCTCGGCCGCCAGCTTGCCGTCGATGAAGGTCTCGCCGCGGAACTTATAGGCGTCGCCGCGCGCCTTGATCACCTTGACCTCCATGCGCAGCTGGTCGCCTGGACGGGCAGGCTTGCGGAAGCGCACGCCGTCGATCGACATGAACATGATGACCTTGTCGGCCACCGCCACGTCCAGCGATTTGGACATCAGCAAGGCGCCCGTCTGAGCCATGGCCTCGACGATCAGCACGCCCGGCATGACCGGGTCGATCGGGAAGTGGCCGGGGAAGAAGGGCTCGTTGTGGGTGACGTTCTTGATGCCGACGATGGAGGTCGCCGCCACGAAGTCCTGCGCCTTGTCGACCAGCAGGAAGGGATAGCGGTGCGGCAGGCGACGCATCACCTCGGCGTAATCGATGTTGTTGTCTTCGCTCATTCTTTCGATTCCTTTGCGCCCTTCTTCTGGGACGCCTGTTTGGACAGCCACACCGTCTCGCGCAAGAATTGGCGCAGGGGCTTGGCGGGATAGCCGGACCAGATCTCGCCCGGCGGAATGTCAGCCAGAACGCCGCCGCCGGCCGCCACGCGCGCGCCTTCGCCGATGGTGATGTGGTCGCCCACGCCCGCCCGGCCGCCGAAGATGCAGTTGTCGCCGCTGGTGACCGAGCCCGAGATGCCGGTGTGGGCCGCCATCAGGTTGTTGCGGCCGATGACGCAGTTGTGCCCGATCATGACCAGATTATCGATCTTGGTGTTCTCGCCGATGACGGTGTCGTCATAGGCGCCGCGATCGATGCAGGAGTTGGCGCCGACCGTCACCCCGTCCTGCAGAATGACGCGGCCGAGCTGAGGAATGTCCACCGGCCCGGCCTTGGACCCGGCAGCGCCGAAGCCCGCCTCGCCGATGCGTGCGCCCGCCAGCAGCTTCACCCGGTCGCCCAGCAGGGCGAAGCCGACGGTGACGCCGGAACTGATCAGACAGTCGCGGCCGATCTGGACGCCCGGCCCGATGACGGTGTTGGCGCCGATGCGGCTACCGCGCCCGATGCGGACGCCCTCGCCCAGAATGGCTCCCGGCTCGACCACCACGGTGTCGTCCTCGGCGGCCTCGGCAACCGTGATGGCGCGGTCCAGACGGATCGGCCGGTGCAGCAGGGCCGACGCCCGCGCCCAGGCAGCCTGCGCCTCACCCGACACAATGACGGCGGAGTCAGCAGGGGCCGCCTCCACGGCCGACGGCGGCACGATCACGCAACCGGCCTTAGTCTGCGCCAGGGCGTCGGCGAACTTGCGGTCGCCCAAAAACGCAATCGCGCCCCGGTCCGCACTGGACAGGGGCGCGACGGCCGAGACGATGACCTCGCCGCCCCGGATCACCTCCCCGCTGATGTGCTCGGCGAGGGCGGCGACCGTCAGGGACGACAGGGTCTCAAAGAACCTCGGATCGGGCATGGCCCGCCTTAGGATTGCGGCTGGGCCGGAACCGGCATGCGGTTGAAGCTCAGCGTCGGCAGTTGGGCGTTCAGGCGCTGGATGACGGTGTCCGTCACGTCCATGGCCGGGTTCATGATGAAGACGCTCTCGCGGTCGATCATGATGCCGCAGCCCTTCTCCTGGTAGACGGCGACCAGCAGGGGCTCGATGGCTTCCGAGATCTTCTGGCGCTGCTGCGCCAGGGTGTAGCGCAGTTCGTTGTCGCGGGTGCCTTCCAATTGCTGGGCTTCCTGGATGCGCGTCTGCAGCGCCTGGCGACGCTGGTTCATCTGGTCGGCCGGGATGGTCGCCGCGCCTTGTTGCAGAGCCTGAGCTTCGGTCTGGATGGCGGTGGCGTAGGGCTGGAGTTCGCCCTGAACTTCCTGCGCCAGTTGCTCCATGCGGGTCTGCACAGCCTGACCAACCGTCGATTGAGCCAAGACACGCTGGTTGAAATAGACGCAAACGCCGGGGATGGCCGGGCCGGGGTTGGCCGGGCCTTGCGTCTGGGCCAGGGCGGCCGAAGCGGTCAGCGAAGCGAGGGCGAAGGCGCCGATAGCGATGAGTTTCATAATCTAAGCCTTGGTGGCGGTCAGACCGCGGTTAGAACTGGGTAGAGGTCGAGAAACGGAAGGTCTCGGTCTTGTCGTAGTCTTCCTTGGACAGAACCTTCGACAGATCGAAGCGGATCGGCCCCATCGGCGAACGCCAGTGAATGCTGACGCCGGCGGCCGCACGCAGCGACAACTCATCGACGATGTTCGGATTCCGCAGCCCAGTCGTCGGATCGACCAGATAGCGATCGTCCAGCTTGCCGATGGTGCCGAAGTCAGCGAACAGCGAGGTCTTGATGCCGTATTCGTCGGGCAGATAGTTCGGCACCGTCAATTCAACCGTACCGATGGCGTAGAAGTTGCCGCCCAGGGCGTCGGTCGTGGTCAGGTCGCGCGCGCCCATACCCGCCGTCTCGAAGCCGCGGAAGGTGTTGCCGCCCTTGAAGAAGCGGTCGTTGATCCGGATCGGATCGCCGCTCCAGCCGCTGACGTAGCCGGTCTGACCCTGGACGCTGACCACCCAGTTCGGGCGGATGCCGTAGTACCAGGAAGCGTCAGCCTCGGTCTTGATGTAGTTCACGTCGCCGCCGATGCCGGCGAAGTCCTGACGCAGCGAAGCGGACCAGCCGCGCGTGGGTCGAACCGGGTCGTTCAGGCGGTTCACCAGCAGGGTGTAGCCCGCCGAGGAGTTGATGTAGGAGCCCGCCTGGTCGCACAGGGCCGACGAGCCGGCGCCCACGCCGCCGCAATAGCCGAACGGAATGACGACCTCGTCATCCTTCAGGAAGTAACGCGCGCTGAACGAGGCGTAGCCATTAAGCGGATAGGTGACGCGCACCCCGCCCCCGGTCGAGCGATAGTCGTAGGACGAGTATTTGCTCAGATCATAACGCATGTGGAACAGGTCGAAGCCCGCCCGCATGTCGCGCCCCAGGAACTTGGGCTCGGTGAAGCGGAAGTCGATCTGCTGACGCAGCGAGCCCCATTCGGCGCGCGCCACGACGTTCTGGCCCCGACCGCGGAAGTTGCGCTCGGTGATGCCCAGGTTCAGCACGAAGGAGTCGACCGAGCTGAAGCCCGCGCCGACCGACAGTTCGCCGGTGGGCTGCTCTTCGACGGTGACGTTGACGACCGAACGGTCCGGCGCGCTGCCGCGCGTCTCTTCGATCTTCACGTCCTTGAAGAAGCCCAGGGCGCGCAGGTTGTTGCGCGAGCGCTCGACCAGCGAACGGTTGAAGGCGTCGCCCTCGCCCACCATCAGCTCGCGGCGGATGACGGTGTCCAGGGTGCGGGTGTTGCCGACCACATTGATGCGGTCGATGTAGACCCGCTGGCCCTCGCGCACGTTGAAGGTCACGTTGACCGTGTCGGTCTCGGGGTCGGCGCGATAGGTCGGATTGATCTCGACGAAGGCGTAGCCGGCCGAACCGGCGGCGAAGGTCAGGGTGTCGACCGCCGCCTGGATGCGATCGCTCTCATACAGGTCGCCCGAACGGATCGGCAGCAACATCTGCAGGAAGTCGGCGTTCAGGCGATCGTTCTCGGTGACGACCTTGATCTCGCCGAAGTTGTAGCGGTCGCCTTCGTCCACCGTAACCGTCACGCCGAAGGCGCTGTTGTCCGGCTTCAGCTCGGCCACGGACGACAGGATGCGGAAGTCGTAGTAGCCGCGGTTGGTGTAGAATTTCCGCAGCTGCTCCCGGTCGTAGTCGATCCGGTTCGGGTCGTAGTTGTCGTTTGAACTGAACAGGCGCCACCAGGCCGACTGCTTGGTGACCATGACCTGACGCAGGTCGTTGTCCGAAAACGCCGTATTGCCCAGGAAGGTGACGGCGGCGATGCCGGTTTCCGGCCCTTCGTCAATCTCGAACACGACGTCGACGCGGTTCTGCTCCAGCTGGACCAGCTTGGGCGTGACGGTCGCCGAGATGCGGCCCGACAGGCGATACAGTTCGACGATCTTGCCGACGTCTTCCTGAACCCGCGCGCGGGTGTAGATGCCGCGCGGGCGGATGGTCACTTCATCGCGCAGCTTCTTCTCGGCCAGGGCCTTGTTACCCTCGAACGTCACCTGGTTGATGATCGGGTTCTCGGCGATCTCGACGATCAGGTCGCCATTGGCCTGAAGACCGATCTGCACGTCCGCGAACAGACCCGTGCGCGACAGGGTCCGCACCGCAACGTCGATGGTCACGGCGTCGATGGTGTCGCCCGGCTGGATCGGCAGATAGGACAGGACCGTCGTCTGATCGATACGCTGGTTGCCGCGCACCACGATACGGTTGACCGGGGCGCGCTCGGCTTCCGGCTGCGCCATCTGCACCTGCGGCGTCTGAGCCTGCGGGGTCTGGGACGCGGCAGCGGGCGCCTGGGCCGGAGCGGGCGACGCCTGCTGGGCCAGGGCCGGTTGCGCCAGTCCGGCGGCGAAGGTCAGAGCCAGGGCGCTGACCCCGAGAATGCGGCCAGGAGTCTGGATCATGAGGCGACTGTCGTTTTGGTTCATGCGGAATACCATCGGGGGCTGGCGTCGGCTCACGAGACGAGCCCGCCGAGGAATTTGAAGAGATTGAGCTTCTGCAGATCGTTCCAGGTCGCGAACAACATCAAACCCGCCAGCAAAGCAAGACCGACCCGATATCCCGCTTCCTGAACACGAGCGGCCATCGGGCGGCGCGCCACGGCTTCATAAGCGTAGAACAGCAGGTGCCCCCCATCCAGAACGGGAATAGGCATCAGATTTAAAAAGCCGATTCCGACCGAAAGTATGGCCGCGAAGCTGGTCAGCGTCAGCAACAGATTGCGAACGATGGCCCAGGGCTCGGGATTGGCCGCGACCGCGGCGTTGGTCAGGGCGCCGGACGCCTTGGCGATTCCCAGCGGGCCGCTGAACTGATCGCCCGACTCACGGCCGGTGAAGATGCGGCCGATATAGGTCAGGGTGGTGTTCAGGATGGCGCCGGTTTCGCGCACCCCCTGCCCCACGGCTGCGATGGGACCGTAGCGGACGTGGCGGATTTCATCGCGGTTCGAGCCCAGGGCCAGACCGATGCGGCCGACGCTGACGCGGCCGGCGATGCGATCCGTCTCGACCCGACGCTCGGGCGTGGCCGTCAGCTGTACCGCCTGGTCGCCGCGCTCGACGGTGAAGCGCACCGGATCGCCGCTGCTCAGGGCCACGACGCGCGTCACCTCGCCCCCGTCGGAGATCAGTTTGCCGTTCACATGGGTGATCAGATCGCCCGGCAGGAAGCCCGCCTGCGCCGCCGGCGACTGGGGCTGGACCTCCATCACCCGCGCGGGACGCAGCTCGACGCCCACCAGGCTGAACAGCAGGGTGAAGATGAAGATGGCCAGGATGAAGTTGGCGATCGGCCCGCCCGCCACGACCAGGGCGCGCTGCCACAGCGGCTTGAAATAGAGGTAGTCGCGCTCGGCGCCCGGCCCATGCTCGGCCGTCACGGCCTGGCGCAACGCCTCAAGACCCGCACGATCGGGCACGCCGGTCGCATCCAGGTCGCCCGAGAACTTCACATAGCCGCCCAGCGGCAGCCAGCCGATCCGCCACTCCACGCCGTGCTTGTCGGTCCGGCGGAAGATCGCGCGCCCGAAACCGATGGAAAAGCGGTCCATCTTCACGCCGAAGGCGCGCGCCGTCAGGAAGTGGCCCAGCTCATGCACTGTCACGACAAGCGTCAGCACGAGCAGGAACGGCACGACATAGGTCAGAGCCTGGCTGATCACGCCTATCATGCCGTTCGTATCTCCCGTTCCCCTCAGGCCGCTATGTTCAGCGAGGCGATGACGTCGCCCGCGATCCGCCGCGCCTGCGCATCAACGGCCAGGGCCGTCTCGCAGGCATCGTCGGAACCGCAAGACGCGCCCGCGCCCGTCGCCTTCTCAAGGGTGTCGGCGACGACTGCGGCAATATTGAGAAAGCCCAGCCGCCGGTCAAGGAAAGCCAGAGCCGCCACCTCATTGGCCGCATTGAAGACGATGGGGGCGATTCCGCCCGTCGCCAGGGCTTCGCGCGCCAGACGCAAGGCCGGGAACCGATCCTCATCCGGCGCCTCGAACGTCAACCGCCCCAGGGCCGCCAGGTCCAGCTTGGGCGCCGGCCAGGCCAGACGATCCGGCCATGACAGGGCGCAGGCGATCGGCGTCCGCATGTCCGGCGCGCCCATCTGGGCCAGGGTCGAACCATCCACATATTCCACAAGGCTGTGGATGATCGATTCCGGGTGCACCACCACATCGACCCGGCCTTCCGGCATCTCGAACAGATAGGCGGCCTCGATCAGCTCCAGCCCCTTGTTGGCCATGGTGGCGCTGTCGACCGAGATCTTGGCGCCCATGCTCCAGTTCGGATGGGCCACGGCCTGCTCCGGCGTGATCCGCGTCATGGCCGCGCGCGGCAGGGTGCGGAACGGTCCGCCCGAAGCGGTCAGGACCAGCTTGGACACCCGCTCGGGCGCCCCGGCCGGGAAGACCTGGAAAATGGCCGAATGTTCGGAATCGACGGGGATCAACCGCCCGCCGCTGCGCTTGACCCGCTCGATCAACGCCGGACCGCAGCAGACCAGGCTCTCCTTGTTGGCCAGGGCCAGGGTCGCGCCCGTCCCCGCCGCCGCCCAGGCCGAGCGCAGGCCCGCCGCGCCGACGATGGAGGCCATGATCCAGTCGGCAGGCCGCACGGCCGCCTCGACGATGGCGTCCGGCCCCGCCGCGGCCTCGACCCCGGTTCCCGCCAATGCGTCGCGCAGCTCGTTCAATCGGCCGGGATCGGCCGTCACGGCGATGCGCGGCCGCCAGCGGCGCGCCTGTTCGGCCAGGCGAGCGATGTTGGCGCCGCCGGTGAGGGCCTCGACCTCGAACGCGGCCGAACCAGCCGCTTGCGCCTGTTCCATCAGGTCCAGGGTCGAAGAGCCCACCGATCCGGTCGACCCCAGGACAGAGACGCGCCGCGCGATCATGCCGCTCGCTCCAGCATCAGGACGATCAGGCGCCCGGCCGACACCGCCACCACGGCGAACATCAGCCCGTCGACGCGATCCAGCAGGCCGCCGTGACCGGGTATCAGGTTGCCCGCGTCCTTGACCCCGAATCGCCGCTTCAACGCGGATTCCCACAGGTCGCCGCCCATGGTGGCCAGGGCCGCCGTCAGACCCAGAACCCCGCCCCAGAAGGCGTTCAGCAGCCCCATGTCCAGCCAGCCCGCCATGGCGGCGCCGGCGATCATCCCGGCGGCCAGCCCGCCGATGAAGCCCGACCAGGTCTTGTTCGGCGAAAAGCGCGGCCACAGCTTGGGCCCTCCGACGAAGCTGCCGACCAGATAGGCCAGGATGTCGGCCGACCAGGCCACGGCGAAGACCAGCACGGTCCAGTACAGCCCCTGCACCTCGTGCAGGTCGCGCAACCAGATCAGCAGGATGCAGGGCCAGCCGAGATAGAGCACCCCATAGGCCGTATCCAGCAGGGACTCGCCGCGCGTGCGGGCGAACAGGCCCGCCGCCAGGGCGCCGAACACCATCAGCACCAGCGCCAGGGAAATCTGTCCGACGTGGGCCGCGATCACCGCCACGACCAGGGCCAGGGCCACGCTGATCCCGATCGGCCGCCACAGGTTCGGGGCGCACATCCGCGCCCACTCGAAGGCCAGCAGCACCGCCCCCGCGACCACCAGGGCGCAGAACCAGTCGCCGCCCGCCCACGTCGCCAGGACCGCCGCCGGCGCCAGCACGACCGCCGAAGCGGCGCGCAAGGCGATATCTCGAGGCTTCAACGCCATGTCAGCCCGCGACCTCGCCATAGGCTTCAACCATGACCTCACGCCCGCCGTAGCGGCGCTCACGACAGCCGAACTGGGCGATGGCTTCAGCCAGGGCTTCGGCGCCGTAGTCGGGCCACAGGATCTCCTGGAACACCATCTCGGCGTAGGCCGCCTCCCACAGCAGGAAGTTGGACAGGCGCTGTTCGCCCGAGGTCCGCACGATCAGATCGACCGGCGGCGCGCCCGCCGTCGACAGTCCGGCGCCCAGCGCCTCTTCGTCGACAACCACATCTTCGCCCCCGCGCGCGCGATCGACCAGCCGCTGGGCCGCGTCGACCAGATCCGCCCGGCCGCCATAGTTGAAGGCCACCTGCAGCAGGAATTTATCATTGTTCGCCGTCTCGGCCTCGGCCCGCGCGACGATGGCGGCGATATCGTCCGGCAACCCCTTGCGACGGCCCAGCACCTTCACCCGCACGCCCGCCGCAGCCAGCCGCTTCAGGTCGCTGCCGACGAAGGCGCGCACCAGGCCCATCAGGTCGGACACCTCGTCGGCCGGACGGCTCCAGTTCTCGGTCGAGAAGCCGAACACCGTCAGGCATCGCACGCCCAGCTCCGGCGCCGCCTTGATCGTGCGGCGCAGGGCCTGGACCCCCTCGCGGTGGCCCACGGCGCGCGGAAGACCCCGGCGCTGCGCCCAGCGGCCGTTGCCGTCCATGATCAGGGCGACGTGACGAGGCCCCTTTGCAGGCGCCGTGGCGACGGGCTCGGCCGACATGATGGGGGCGTCCTTCCTGAACAGGTCTGATCGCGTCAGACCTGCATGATCTCGACTTCCTTGGCCTTCAAGGTCTCGTCGATACGCTTGATGGCCGCATCGGTGTCCTTCTGGACCTCGGCCTCCATCTTCTTCTGATCATCCTGGCTGATCTCGCCGGCCTTTTCAGCCTTCTTCAGCTCGTCGTTGGCGTCGCGACGCACGTTGCGCACGGCGATCTTCTTGTCCTCGGCGTATTTGCCGGCCAGCTTGGCCAGATCCTTGCGGCGCTCTTCGGTCAGCGGCGGGATCGGAATACGCAGCGTCTGACCGTCGACGACCGGGTTCAGACCCAGGCCGGCCGAACGGATGGCCTTCTCGACCGAGACCACCATCCCCTTGTCCCAGACGCTGACCGAGATCATGCGCGGCTCCGGCACGCTGATCGCGGCCACAGCGGTCAACGGCGAGGTTGCGCCATAGGCCTCAACCACGACCGGCTCCAGCAGACCGGCGTTGGCGCGGCCGGTACGCAGGCCGGCGTAGTCGTCCTTCAGGGCGGCGACGGATTTGTCCATCCGGTCGCGGAACGTCTTGAGATCGGGTTTGGCCATGACGTGTGTCCTTGGTCCTGTCGTTTGATGACGAAGCCGCTCAGGCGGCCTTGTTGGTGATGACGGTGAAGGTGCCTTCTCCCGTCAGCGCCTTCTGAATCGATCCTTCCTCGCGGATCGAGAAGACCACGATCGGAATGCCGCTGTCGCGCATCAAGGCGATGGCCGAGGCGTCCATGACGCGCAAGTCCTTGGCCAGCACTTCCTGATAGGTCAGCGTTTCATAGCGGGTGGCCGTGGCGTCCTTCTTCGGGTCGGCGGTGTAGACGCCGTCGACGCTGGTGCCCTTCAGCAGGGCGTCGCAGCCCATTTCGGCGGCACGCAGAGCCGCGCCGGAGTCCGTGGTGAAGAAGGGCGCGCCGACGCCCGCAGCGAAGATCACCACGCGGCCCTTCTCGAGGTGGCGAAGGGCGCGGCGGCGAATATAGGGCTCGGCGATGGCGGCCATGGGGATGGCGCTCTGGACCCGCGTGTCGACGCCGATCTTCTCGAGCGCGCCCTGCATGGCCAGGGCGTTCATGATGGTCGCCAGCATGCCCATGTAGTCGGCGTTGGCGCGATCCATGCCCGCCGCCGCCTTGGACAGGCCGCGGAAGATGTTGCCCCCGCCGATGACCAGGCAGATCTCGACGCCCTGGCGCGCCACCGCGGCGACGGCGGCGGCGACCACATCCACGGTCGGCATGTCGATGCCATAGGGCTGGTCGCCCATCAGCACCTCGCCCGAGACCTTCAGCAGGACGCGCTTGTAACGAAACTCAGAGGGGGCGTCGGGCATGATCAGGGGTCCGTGGATACAGGGGTTAGCATCCGCGCGAAGTGAATCGGCGGCTCATCATAGACGAAGGGCGCGTCAGCCTTCAAAGCCGAACGCGCCCTTTTGAAAATTCTTCCCTTTCGGGAAGACGTTTCGAGTTAGTTGCCGCCCGTCATCGAGGCGACTTCCGACGCGAAGTCGGGGGTTTCGACCTTCTCGACGCCTTCACCCAGCGCCATGCGGACGAAGCCGGCCAGCTTCAGCGTGGAGCCCAACTCCTTGCCGGTGTTGGCGACCAGCTGTTCGATGGTCACGTCCGGGTCCATGACGAACGGCTGCTTGGTCAGCACCACGTCCTTCTGGAACTTGTTGATCTGACCTTCCACGATCTTTTCGATCATGTTTTCCGGACGGCCTTCTTCCTTGGCCTTCTCGATCAGGACGGCGCGTTCTTTTTCGATCGCGGCCGGGTCCAGGTCCGAGGTGTCCAGCGCCAGCGGAGCCGTGGCCGCCACGTGCATGGCGATCTTGCGGCCCACTTCACGCAGGGCGTCCTTGTCGCCGGCGCCTTCCAGGGCGACCAGCACGCCGATGCGGCCGACGTTCGGCGAGACGGCGTTGTGGACGTAGGTCGAAACCACGCCTTCACCGACCGACAGGCGAGCCGCGCGACGCAGTTGCATGTTCTCGCCGATGGTGGCGATCAGGTTGGTGACTTCGTCCTGAACGGTCTTGCCGTTTTCCAGGGTCGCGCCGTGGATGGCGTCGACGCCGTCGTGGTGCAGGCCCAGCTGAGCGAATTCCTTGGCCGCGGCCTGGAACAGGTCGTTGCGGGCCACGAAGTCGGTTTCGGCGTTGAACTCGATGGCCGAGGCGACTTCGCCCTTGCCGTCTTCACGCACGGCGACGGCCACCAGGCCCTCGGCGGCGACGCGGTCGGCCTTCTTGGCGGCCTTGGACAGGCCCTTGGCGCGCAGCCAGTCGATCGCTGCTTCGATGTCGCCGTTGGTCTCAACCAGCGCCTTCTTGCAGTCCATCATGCCGACGCCCGAACGCTCGCGAAGCTCCTTCACAAGGGCGGCAGTGATCTCGGCCATGTTCTTCTCCTGAAATTCAAAATGGGCGGCCGGACTGTTTAGCCCGGCCGCATGTCAAGTTGACGTCGGTCCGGCGCGCGGCGGCGCCGGAACGTCAGTCTCAGCCCTCGACCTTCTCGGCCTCGGCGGCGACCAGCTCTTCAGCCACGCCTTCAGCGCCGGCCGGAGCGGCTTCGGCTTCAACCACGGCGGATTCACGCAGGGCCGGCTCGACCGGAGCTTCCGAAGCGCCCAGGTCGATGCCCTGAGCGGCGGCGCCGGCGGCCAGGCCGTCCAGAACGGCGTCGGCGATCAGGTCGCAGTAGGTCTGGATGGCGCGAGCGGCGTCATCGTTGCCCGGCACCGGATAGGTGATGCCGTCCGGGTCCGAATTGGTGTCCAGGATGGCGATGATCGGGATGTTCAGCTTGCGGGCTTCCTGGATCGCGATCGCTTCCTTGTTGGTGTCGATCACGAACATGATGTCCGGCACCGAACCCATGTCCTTGATGCCGCCCAGCGACAGTTCCAGACGGTCCTTCTCGCGCTGCAGGGTCAGCAGCTCTTTCTTGTTACGGCCTTCGCCGCCGGCGCCGACGATGGTTTCCAGCTCGCGCAGGCGAGCGATCGAGCCCGAAACGGTGCGCCAGTTGGTCAGCGTGCCGCCCAGCCAGCGGTTGTTCATGTAGTATTGGGCGCAGCGCGTGGCGGCTTCAGCCACCGGGCCGGCGGCCTGACGCTTGGTGCCGACGAACAGGACGCGGCCGCCCTTTGCGGCGACGTCGCGCACAGCCACCAGAGCCTGGTGGAACAGCGGCATCGTCTGCGACAGGTCGATGATGTGGATGTTCGAGCGCGAGCCGAAGATGTAGCGGTCCATCTTCGGGTTCCAGCGGTGCGTCTGGTGGCCGAAGTGAGCGCCGGCTTCCAGCAGCGTACGCATCGAGAATTCAGGCAGAGCCATGATCGTCTTTTCCTTTTTCCGATCAAACCTAGCGCGGGCGGTTAAAAGGATCGGCTGATCCCTCGGAACGGTGCAGACCGGGATGTCTCCCCGGGCCGCGCCACGCCCACGTGCGAAGTGCGCCGCGCATGTAGGCGAAACGGCCGAAAAAGGCAAGGCGTCGAAAGGGATGGGCCGCAAAGCCGCGTCAGGCTCACTCTCCCCAAACCGCGCGAACAGGCTCAGCGCCCGCCGAAAGGATCAGAAGCTGCGGCCGTCCACGCGCTGGGCGGTCCAATCCCACGGCTCCACATCCGTCAGGGTGCGGATGTTGATCGCCGCCACCTCGCTGCCGTCGGGCGCCGCGCCGTAACCGAACGGCTGCACCCCGCAGGTCCGACAGAAGCGATGCTCGATCTGGTGCTGGTTGAAGAAGTAGGAGGTCGTCGCCTCCTCACCCTTGGTCAGGCGAAAAGCCGAACGCGGCGCAAAGGCCAGGACGAACCCCTTGCGATAGCAATGGGAGCAGTTGCACTCCATCAGGCCGTCCAGCCCGACATCCACCTCATAGGCCACGGCGCCGCAGTGGCACGACCCGGCATGGGTCTTCACGCTCGTCTCGCTCATCAGGCGTCCTCCAGCATCACCACCCCCGGCGCCGACTTCAACGCGCCGCGCAGCGCCGCGTCCAGCCGGTATCGTCCCGGCAGCTTGATCTCGACCTCGGTGCGGCCGCCCAGCGTCGCCTGCAGCCAGACCTCGCCGCCCTTGCCCTGCGCTCGCGCCCGGTCCAGCCGAGCCTTCAGCGCCTCGGCGTCCGCCGATTGCGCCGACAGGACGACGCGCAACCCGATCTGGGCGTCGTCCAGCAACACGTCCATGCGGCTGGCGTCGTCGCCGAAGAAGCGCACCTCGCCGTCGGCCGCCTTGGCCCGAACCTTGACTAAAACCGACGTCCCGACCTCCAGAACCTCGCGGCACCGCCGAAGCTGTTCGGGCGGGAACAGGCATTCGAACTCGCCCGTCGGGTCCGAGAAGGTGACGAAGGCGAACTTCTCGCCGGTGCGGGCGCTGGCCCGCTCCTGACGACGGCGCACGACCCCGGCCATCTGGAAGGCTTCATGCCCCGCCTCAGCCAGGCCTTGCGCCTCGGCCACGAAGGTCACGCGCTTGCGTTTCAGGGCGGGCGTCAGTTCTTCCAGCGGGTGACCCGACAGATAGAAGCCGACAGCATAAAGCTCCTGATCCAGCTTGTCCGGCCCGGCCCACGGCTCCATGCTCTTCAGACGCGGCCGCGCGGCAGCGGCCTGATCGGCGCCGAACAGGCTAACCTGGGACGAGGCCCGCTCCGCCGCCACGCTCTGGCAATAGGCGATCAGCACATCGGCCTGTTCGAACAGTTGGCGACGGTTCGGATGGATGCTGTCGAACGCGCCCGCGCGCGCCAGGCCTTCTAGCGCTCGCTTGTTCACCGCCCGCGGATCCACCCGCTCCAGGAAGTCGAAGATGTCGGGGAAGGGCCCGCCCGTCTCGCGCACCTCGATGACGTGCTTCATCGCCTCCAGGCCCACGTTGCGGATGGCGCCCAGCGCATAGAGCACGCTGCCCTGCCCGTCCTTCCACGACACGTCGAAGTCGGCGGACGAACGGTTGATGTCGGGCGCCAGAACCGGAACCTCGAACCGTCGGCAATCCTGATAGAAGACCGCCAGCTTGTCGGTGTTCGACAGATCGAGACTCATCGACGCCGCGAAGAACTCCACCGGGTGATTGGCCTTCAGCCAGCCCGTCTGGAACGAAATCAGCGCATAGGCCGCTGCGTGCGACTTGTTGAAACCATAGCCCGCGAACTTGGCCACCAGGTCGAAGATGGAGCCCGACTGGGCCTCCGGCACGGACTTCTCGGACGCGCCCTTGACGAAGCGGAGACGCTGGAAATCCATCTCCTCCTTCTTCTTCTTGCCCATGGCGCGGCGCAGCAAATCGGCCTCGCCCAGGCTGTAGCCCGCCAGGATCTGGGCGATCTTCATCACCTGTTCCTGGTAGATGATGACGCCGTAGGTCTCGGTCAGCACCTCCTTCAGGCTGGGGTGCAGGTAATCGACCTCGGCCCGGCCGAACTTCCGGTCGATATAGGTGTCGATCATCTCCATCGGCCCCGGCCGATAAAGGGAGATCAGAGCCGTAATCTCTTCGATCGAGCCGCAGCGCATCTTGCGCAGGGTGTCGCGCATGCCCTGGGATTCCAGCTGGAACACCCCGACCGTCTGGCCCGAGGCCATCAGCTCATAGGTCTTGGGATCGTCCAGCGGCAGCAGGCCCCAGTCCTGGGCCGCGCCGCGCCGTTCCAGATAGCTCTTGGCCCGATCCAGCACCGTCAGCGTCTTCAGGCCCAGGAAGTCGAACTTCACCAGGCCCGCGGGCTCGACCCACTTCATGTTGAACTGGCTGGCCGGGATGGTGGAGCGCGGATCCTGATACAGCGGCACAAGTTCCGTCAGCGGCCGGTCGCCGATGACGATGCCCGCCGCGTGGGTCGAGGCGTTGCGGTAGAGGCCTTCAAGCTCCAGCGCCGTCTCCAGCAACGCCTTGACGGCAGGCTCGGCGTCGCGCGCCTCACGCAGGCGCGGCTCCAGGTCGATGGCCTGGGCCAGGGTCACGGGGTTCGCGGGGTTGGCCGGCACCATCTTGGCCAGACGATCCACCTGGCCCAGCGGCATCTGCAGCACCCGGCCCACGTCGCGCAGCACGGCCCGCGCCTGCAGGGTGCCGAAGGTGATGATCTGAGCCACCCGGTCCTTGCCGTAGTGGTCCTGAACATAGTCGATGACCTCTTCGCGTCGCTCCTGGCAGAAGTCGATGTCGAAGTCGGGCATGGAGACCCGTTCGGGGTTGAGGAACCGCTCGAACAGCAGGCCGAACCGCAAGGGGTCCAAGTCGGTGATGGTCAGCGACCAGGCGACCAGGGAGCCGGCTCCCGAGCCCCGCCCCGGCCCCACCGGGATGTCATGCAGCTTGGCCCATTTGATGAAGTCCGCCACGATCAGGAAGTAGCCGGGGAACCCCATCTGCTGGATGATCCCGACCTCCCATTCCAGGCGGGACCAGTAGTCTTCCTCGGGCGCATAGGCCTGGTTCTTCTCCAGCCGCGCCTTCAGCCCCTCGCGCGCCTGGTGCGCCAGTTCGTCGTCTTCCGAACGGCCTGCGCCCGTGTCGAAGCGCGGCAGGATCGGCTTGTGCGTCTTGACCAGGAAGGCGCAGCGGCGCGCGATCTGAATGGTGTTGTCGCAAGCCTCGGGCAGGTCCGCGAACAGTTCGCGCATCGCCTCGGCCGACTTGAACCAGTGCTCGCCGGTGACGCGGCGGCGGTCCTCCTGGCCCGTGAAGGCGCCGTCGGAGATACAGAGCAAGGCGTCGTGCGACTTCGCCTGAGCCGCCTTGGCGTAATAGACGTCGTTGGTCGCGACCAACGGCGCGTCGTTGGCGTAAGCCCATTCAACCAGCCCGCCCTCGGCCACCGTCTCACTGGACAGGCCGTGGCGTTGCAGTTCGACATAGAAGCGGTCGCCGAACACCCGCTTCATCTCCGCCAGGGCTTCGGCGGCCTCGGCCGGCTTCTTCTGCACGAACAGGGGATCAATGGGACCGTCGGGACCGCCGGACAGCAGGATCAACCCGTCGGACTTATCCACAACCTGTCCCCAGGGCACGCCCGGCTCGGCCATCTCGCCTGCGTCCAGATAGGCGGCGGACGACAGGGCGCACAGGTTGAGCCAGCCCTGCTCGTTCTGAGCGATCAGCACGACCGTCGGCGTCTTGGCCCAGCGCTGGGCGACCTGCCCGCCGATATCGAGCACCGGCAGGGCGCATGCGACGATGGGCTGGACGCCCGCATCCTTGGTCGTCTGGCTGAACTCAAGGGCGCCGAACAGATTGGCGCGGTCCGCCACCCCCACCGCCGGCATCCCAGCATCGGCGGCCATCTTGCCGATCTTGCCGGCCTTGATCGCCCCTTCCAGCAGCGAATAGGCGCTGCGGACCCGCAGGTGGACAAAGCCCTGACTGTTCACCGCATCCGCCAATCGAAAACTCCGCATCGCAGCGCCCGATCATACGGGCGCATCGTCATCATGCAGGGAGTCGCGCCTCAATGGGGCGCGGTCATGTCACCAGGAAGGCCGCCTGCCAGACCATCCAGACGAAGCCGCCGCAGGACGCAAGCGACAGCAGATCCCTCACCCAACGCGTCATTGATTTTATCCCCAGATCAAATGTTGCCTATTTGTTCTAGGTTGCCTCTTTGTTCTCGTCAACCTCAATTCGCGAGGAAGCCGAGCCGGGTCAGCGCCGAGGCCAGGGCGGCCGAGTTGGGGGACTGGGTCTTGCGCAGCAGGCTGGCGCGGAAGAATTCGACCGTCCGCGGGCTCAGCTCCAGGTTCTGGGCGATCTGCTTGGTCGTCAGCCCCTCAACCAGCATTTCTGCGACCTGACGCTCGCGGCGGGTGAAGGTCAGTTCCTCACGCGCCGGCGTGGACGCCAAGGCCTCCGCCCCGCGACGCAGGGCGCGCACCAACTCATCGATCGTCGTGGGCTTGGGCAGAACATCGTCCACGCCCAGGCGCATGGCGTCCACCGTCGTCCGCACGTCCACGAAGGCGCTGACGACGATGACGGCATGTCGGTTCAGGGCGCAGAAGGCGGCCACCAGATCCAACCCTTCGACACCCGGCATCTTCAGATCGGCGACGAGGCAGGTCGGATCGGCGTCGGACGCCCACATCAAGGCGTCGAGCGGTTCATGAAAACCGACGGCGGAGAACCCCGCCTCGCGCACCGCCAAAAGGGTCAGCTCCAGCAGCGCCCGATCATCATCGATGATGGCGATTTCAGCGATAGCGCGCCCAACCCTTTCCGCATCTTGTCCATTTCGACCGCCGTCCACGCCATCACGCATCATGTCGTTGAAACTACGCAAGGCTTAGCGCGGGAAAAACCTCGTAGTCCCACGCAGTTGATCCCGCGTGAGCATACGCAGAACGATATTTCAGTTACGCCGAGGCGAACATGGAGGCTCGCTGTGTTGCAAAGCGCCGTATTCCTGACCCGACCTCCGTCAGGTTTCGCGCAAGGCGCACGGTGGCCGGCCCTGATCGATATGCGCCGCGACCAAGCCCGGTCGTTGGGACTCGCCGGCGTGGCGGCCAGTGTGGACGACGTCATCATCTACGCCATGGAAGGATCGCCCGGCGCTCTTGACGGCTTCCTTCAACTGCTCGGCGCCAGTCCCTGCGAGACGGCGTCGACGGAGGCCTGGCGGCAAACGGTGCAGTTTCGCATCCACCGTGTCCTGGCGCTGTCTCAACCGCCGCTCAGACCGGACGAGACAGCGGTCCTGCGTCGCGCGATCGACCCGGTTCATCCCCGATACGCCGACGTCCCGCCCCTGCTGGGCGCGGCTGCGCTGCATTGGACCATGATGCCCTATCGCACGCCGCTGAAGGCGACGACGCGGCTCATCGCCTCCTAGTAGGCGTGGCTTTCGGCCGCCCGCTGTTCCAGGTGGCCGTCCTTCAGGGCGAAGACGCGGTCCATGTGACCGGCCAGCTCCATGTTGTGCGTGGCGATCAGGGCGGCGACGCCCGTGGTCTTGGCCAGTTCGCGCAGGGATTCGAACACCGCCTGGCTGGTGGCCGGGTCCAGGTTGCCGGTCGGCTCGTCCGCCAGCAGCAGGCGCGGGCTGTTGGCCAGGGCGCGGGCGATGGCGACGCGCTGCTGTTCGCCGCCCGACAGTTGCGCGGGCTGGTGCGTGACTCGCTGGCCCAGACCGAGCGCCGTCAGCTTCTCGGTCGCGCGACGCCGCGCCTCCCCTTCCCCTACGCCTGCGATGCGCATCGGCAGGGCCACATTATCCAGAGCATCAAACTCCGGCAGAAGGTGATGGAACTGATAGACGAAGCCGATGCGGTGCAGACGCAGGCGCGTGCGCGCCCGCTCGTCCAGACCGCCGACGTCCTCGCCGTCGATCAGCACCTGGCCGCTGGTCGGCCGCTCCAGCAGACCCGCCGCGTGCAGCAGGCTGGACTTGCCCGAGCCCGAGGGACCGATCAGGCCGACGACCTCGCCCGGCATGACCTCCAGATCGACGCCCTTCAGCACCGTCAGCCCGCCCTGGGCCGTCGGATAGGTGCGCGTCACCCCGCGCAACGACAGGATGGCGCCGTTCGTCTCGGCGGCGACGGCGGGCTTCTTCTTCAGCAACCTATTCAAAGCGCAGGGCCTCCACCGGATCGATGCGCGACGCATTCCACGACGGCGGCAAGCTGGCCAGGCAGCTCATGAAGAAGGAGAAGACCGCGACCCAGGTCACGTCCCACGGGTCCACCTTGGCCGGAACGGAATCCAGCATATAGACCTCGGCGTTGAACAGCTGGACGCCCAGCAGGCCTTCGAGGAAATGCTGGATCGCCCCGATGTTCCAGCAGAACAGCAAGCCCAGAACCAGGCCCGCGATGGTGCCGCCGATGCCGATGGCCGCGCCCGACATGAAGAAGATGCGCAGGATGGACGACTGGCTGGCGCCGACGGTGCGCAGGATGGCGATGTCGCGCGTCTTGTTCTTCACCAGCATGACGATGCCGCTGATGATGTTCATGGCGGCGATGGCGACCACCATGCCCAGGATGATGCTCATGGCCACGCGCTCGACCTTCAGCGCGCCCCAGATGGCGGCCTGGCGATTGCGCCAATCGGTGACGACGCTGCCCGGTCCGGCCGCGCGCTGAACCGGCGTCAGCAGGTTTTCGACCAGATCGGGCTCCGCCACCTTCATCTCGATGACGTCCCAGACGCCGTCCTTGCCGAAGAACAGTTGCGCCTGTTCCAGCGGCATGAAGATGAAGGCGCGATCATAGTCCGCCGCGCCCGACGTATAGATTCCGCCGACGATATAGGTCTTCTCCAAGCCGCCCAGATTGCCGAAGGCGCTGTCTGCGCCGGTCGGCGTGTAAAGGGAGATCGGGTCGCCTTCGCGCAGGCCCATCTGCTCGGCCAGACTCTTGCCGATCAGCACCTGATCGCCGCCGTACTGGCCCTTGCCGAACCGCTCGCGCGCCTCAGGGGTCAGGCTGTCATAGACGAACTTGGTCGAGGTCAGATCCTGCGGCCGCACGCCGCGAACCATGCCGCCGGTCGCCGCCCCGCCAGCGCGGAACATTGCCGGGCTTTCGATCAGGGGCGTCACCGCGACCACGCCCGGCACGTCGGCGATCCGCTTCAGCGCGGCGTCGCGATCGGGCGCATAGAGCACCGGCCCCTGCACATACATATGGCCGTTGAACGACAGGATCCGGTCCATGAGCGTGCCGCGGAAGCCCGCCATGATGCTCATCACGCTGATCAGCACGGCGACGGCCAGCATGATGCCGATGAAGCTGATCATGGCGATCAGCGCCACCCCGCCCTGCTTGCGCTTGGCGCGCAGATAGCGGAGCGCCAGCCCGATCTCCCAGCTGGAGAACGGGCCGGCCGGCTTGGGCGCGGGCTGCGGGGCGGAAGCCGTCGCGGCGTCGGTCATTTCGTCAGCAGCTCCAGGGCGGCGTCCAGCGACAGGCTCTGCTTCTCGCCGGTGGCGCGGCGCTTCAGTTCGACCACGCCGTCAGCCAGGCCCTTGGGCCCGATGGTCAGCTGCCACGGCACGCCGATCAGGTCGGCGGTGGCGAACTTGCCGCCCGGCCGCTCGTCCGTGTCGTCGTAGAGGACGTCCTTGCCCAGGGCTTCCAGCTTGGCCACGGCGTCTTCACAGGCGGCCGAGACCGCCTCGTCGCTGGCGCGCAGGTTGATCACCACCACGTCGAACGGTGCGACCGAATCCGGCCAGATGATGCCGCCCTCGTCATGGCTGGCCTCGATGATGGCGCCCAGCAGGCGCGACACGCCGACGCCGTAGCTGCCCATGTGGACCTCGGTGTCTTGGCCGTTCGGCCCGGCGACCTTGGCCTTCATGGCGGCCGAGTATTTGGTGCCGAAGTAGAAGATGTGGCCGACCTCGATGCCGCGCGCCGACAGGCGGTCGCCTTCGGCGGTCTGGGTCTCGAACTGGGCGACGTCGTGCATTTCCTCGGTCGCGGCGTAGAGGGCCGTGCGTTCGTTGAACACGCCCTCCAACTGTTCGACGCTGAGATTGTGGCCGGGTGCGGCCATCTCGACCAGCTTGCGGTCGCAGAAGACCTCGCTCTCGCCGGTCTCGGCCAGGACGATGAACTCGTGGCTCAGGTCGCCGCCGATCGGGCCGGTGTCAGCGCGCATCGGCACCGCCTTCAGGCCCAGCCGAGCGAAGGTGTTCAGATAGGCGGCGAACATCCGCTTGTAGGCGATGCGGGCCGAGGCCTCGTCCAGATCGAAGGAATAGGCGTCCTTCATCAGGAACTCGCGGCCGCGCATGACGCCGAAGCGCGGGCGGCGCTCGTCGCGGAACTTCCACTGGATGTGGAAGAGGTTCAGCGGCAGAGCCTTGTACGACTTCACATAGGCCCGGAAGATGTCCGTGACCATTTCCTCGTTGGTCGGCCCGTACAGCAGTTCGCGCTCGTGACGGTCGGTGATGCGCAGCATCTCGGGGCCATAGGCGTCGTAGCGACCGCTCTCGCGCCACAGGTCCGCCAGTTGCAACGTCGGCATCAGCAGTTCGACGGCGCCGGCCTTGACCTGCTCGTCGCGGACGATGCCTTCGATCTTGCGCAGCACCCGCAGGCCCAATGGCAGCCAGGCGTAGATGCCGGCGGCCTCCTGCTTGATCATGCCCGCGCGCAGCATCAGCTGATGCGACACGATCTGGGCGTCGGAGGGGGCTTCTTTCAGGATCGGCAGGAAGTAGCGCGACAGGCGCATGGGAGGATTCTCGGCAAATTCAGTCAGGCCCGAGGTTTAACCGGGCGAAGGGGGCGAAAGCTAGAGCGCGTTCGCGTGGGTGATATCGGGCACGGGGGTCCAGCCGATCCAGACGATGGCGACGATGATGAGCCAGACGATGATCGACACCCAGGTCGTGGTGATGAACTTCTTCTTGAGGTTCGGGTTCTTCGGCGCGCCCCACTGGGTGCCGTCCGTCGGCGGATCCTTGATCTGGTCCGACATGCCCAGCGGCAGAATCGCGAACAACACGATCCACCACACCGTCAGAAAGGTGGCGACCAGGGTGAAGGGGCCAAGGGGCATCGTCTCTAGAGTCCGTTCATCGCAATCATCGTCGCGGCGCGATAAGGAGAGGCGCTGCAACAAGGACGCCCTGAATGCCACAGATTACGCTGGAACACTCCACCCATTTCGACGCGACCGACTGGCGCGCCCTGGCGCTGGAGATTCATCGCCTCTGTGTCGAGACGGTCGGCGCGACCCTTCCCGCCTGCAAGACGCGCATCGTGCGCTGCGACCGCCTGATCATCGCCGACGGCGACCCGGATCAGGCCATGGTCCACTGCGACCTGCGCATCCTCAGCGGCCGCACCCAGGAACAGAAAACCGCCCTGGGCGAAGCCGTGCAGGCCGCCCTGCTGGCCGGCGTCGCGCCCTATGACGGCCCCCGCCAGATCTCGGTCGAGATCGGCGCGCTGGACCGCGACAACTACCGCAAGGTCACGCTCTAACCCCCTCTCCCGATGGGAGAGGGCTTGAGCCTCCAAGAGCGGAGCGATTGGAACAGGCGAAAGGGTGAGGGTTCCGCAATCAGCCGATTTGCAACGGCTTTCGCCGACTTCAGCCGGGAACCCTCATCCGGCCCTTCAGGCCACCTTCTCCCATCGGGAGAAGGGTTCGCTGCTTACGGATGCGGCCGCCCGATCCCGTAGCGCGCGGCCCAGTACGGCAGGATGGCGTCGTCCTGCAGGAAGCGCGCGCCGGTCTCTTCGCTGACCTGGGCGTCGGGCCAGTCGAACTCGCCGTCCAGCACCAGCAGGGGACAGCTCTGGTTCGCCTCCCCCACTTCGGCGATCACGGCCGGGCGCGGGCGCGGGTGATCCAGGTGGGTCACCGTCAGATGCTCGCGCAGGCGCGGGTACAGGCCCAGCACCCCCTCGATCCGCGCGCCGGGCGGGCAGAACCATGGCCCGCCCTGATCGTCGAACCAGTCGGCGTTCAGAAGATACAGACGGTCCGCCATCAGAGCCTCAGCACCACGGTTTCCACGATCGGACGACGATCCCAGATCTGCTGGCTGGCCTTCTTCAAGGTCCGGCTGACCGCCTGTTCGATGACGGCTTCGTCTTCCAGCGCCTCGCCCTTCAGGCCGCGCACCGTGTTCTCGACGCGCTCGGCCATGTCGTCCAGCACATCGCCCAGCGGACGGTCGGCGTCGCCCGGCAGGCCGATGCCGCGCACGTCGATGTCGCTGGCGATCCGGCCGCGCTTGTCCAGGGCGAAGCTGACGATCAGAATGCCGTTGCTGGCGGCGTGCTTGCGCTCGCGCAGGGCCTCGCCGGCCTCTTCCACCAGCATGCCGCCGTCGACGAACAGACGGCCCGAGGGCACTTCGTCAATGATGGCGGCGGGTCCGGGCGCCAGGCGCACCATGTCGCCGTTGCGCGGCGTGACCGTCTCCGGCACCTGCATGTCTTTGGCCAGGTTGCCGTGCTCGATCAGGTGGCGGCGCATGCCGTGGGTCGGCACCGCGATCTGCGGCCGGGCCCACTGATACATCTGGCGCAGTTCGTCGCGGCACGGGTGGCCCGAGACGTGGATGCCGGGGTGATCCTTCTCGGTGTAGATGCGGATTCCGCGCTCAGCCATCTTGTCCTGCAGACGGCCGATGGACAGCTCGTTGCCGGGGATGACGCGCGACGAGAAGATGCAGTGATCCCCCTCGCCCAGCTTGATGAAGGGATGCGTCCCTTCGGCCACGCGCGACAGGGCGGCGCGCGCCTCGCCCTGGCTGCCGGTGCACAGGTACAGGATTTCGTCGGCCGGCCAGACCTTGGCCTCCTGTTCGGACAGGAAGGGCTTGATGTCGTTCAACATGCCGACCGACTTGGCGGCGGCGGTGATGCGGTGCATCGAGCGCCCGGCCAGGGCCACGCGGCGCCCGGCGGCCTCGGCCGCGCTGATGACGCTGTGCATCCGCGCGACGTTCGAGGCGAAGCAACCCACGGCGACCCGGCCCTTCAGGCCCTGGATCAGTTCGGCCAGCTTGACCTTCACATCGCCTTCGGACCCGGCGACGCCGTCCACGAAGACGTTGGTGGAGTCGCACACCATCGCCAGGACGCCCTCGTCGCCCAGCTTCTGGATGAAGTCGACGTCGGTGCGCTCTCCCACGACCGGATCGTTGTCGATCTTCCAGTCGCCCGTGTGCAGCACCGTGCCCAGCGGCGTCTTGATGGCCAGGCCGTTCGGCTCGGCGATCGAGTGGGTGATGGTGACATAGGTCACCTCGAACGGGCCCAGGTTCACCGTCGAACCCAGCGGTGCCTCATGCAACTCGACATCTTCATAGATGCCCGCGTCGCGCAGCTTCTCGCGGATCAGGAAGGCGGTGAAGGGCGTGGCGTACAGCGGCGCCTGAATGCGCGGCCACAGCCAGCCCAGGGCGCCGATATGGTCTTCGTGGGCGTGCGTCAGCACAATGCCCAGAATGTTCTCGCCTTCCAGGAAGGTCGGATCGGGCACGATGACGTCCACGCCCGGCGTGGACTGGTCGCCGAAGGTCACGCCGACGTCGACGATGATCCATTTGCGGTCATGCGCCGGGCCGAAACCATAGGCGTTCAGGTTCATGCCGACCTCGTTCGAGCCGCCCAGCGGCAGGAAGACGAGTTCGTCGTTTTGATTTTGCTTTTTCATACGGCCTTACAGATGGGAGTTCCGCCGCCAGATTTCGAGTAGGCCGCGGATGGTCAGGTCCGGATCAAACCGGTCGATAGAGTCGGTTGCGCCCTCGAACAGGGAGGCGACGCCGCCGGTGCCGATGACCGTCATGGGCTTGCCCCACTCGGCCTTGATACGGTCCACCAGCCCTTCGATCAGGGCGATATAGCCCCAGAAGACGCCCGATTGCATGGAGGTGACGGTGTCGCGCCCGATCACGGTGTCGGGGCGCTGGATGGCGATGCGCGGCAGCTTGGCCGCCGCCTCGTGCAGGGCCTGAAGCGACAGGTTGATGCCCGGCGCGATCAGCCCGCCTTCAAAGGCCCCCGCACCCTGCCCGTTCGCCCCGGACACGACGTCGAAGGTCGTCGCCGTGCCGCTGTCGATCAGCAACAGGTCGCCCTCATAGACCTGAAGCGCGCCGATGGCGTTGACCAGACGGTCGGCCCCGGCCTCGCTGGGCTTATGGATGCGGACCTCAATGCCCAGTTTGACGTTCTCGCCGATCACCAGGGGTTCGACGTTCAGATAGCGCCGCGCCAGGTTGCGCAGGTTGAAGATCGACTGCGGCACCACGCTGGAGATGATGCAGCCGTCCATGTCGGCCATGGTCTGGCCCTGGCCGCGCATCTCGAACAGTTGATGCAGCCAGACGGCGTATTCATCGGCCGTGCGCATGGGATCGGTGGCGGTGCGCCACTGGAAGATCCACTCTTCGCCATCGTGAACGGCGAAAAGCGTATTCGTGTTGCCTTGCTCGATCGCCAGCAGCATCAGGCGGCCTCTCCGAAGAAGACGTCGCCGGCGGAGATGACCCGCAGGCTTCCGTCCGGCAGTTTCAGGCGCAGGGCCCCGTCGGCCTCGACGCCGTCGGCGATCCCGCTCAGGGTTTCATGGCTCAACCGCGCCGTGCATGGCCCGAACAGGCCCGGCGTCCGCGCGACCCAGGCGTCCAGCACCGGCTGAAAGCCCAAGCGCGTCCAGCGTTCCAACCAGGCGTCGAAGGTTTCGGCCAGCGCCCTCGCCCCCTCCTCCATCGACGGCGCGGCGGCCACGTCGTGACGCAGGTGCTCGGCGATGCAGGTGGTCGGGCGCTCGGTCCCTTCGGGCGCGTGGGACAGGTTCACGCCGATGCCCACGGCCAGCCACAGGCCGCCAGACGGCGCAGGACCGGATTCGATCAGGATGCCCGACGACTTTCGCCCGTCCAGCAGCACGTCATTGGGCCATTTGATGCTGACCAGCGCGGGTGGGACATAACGGTCCAGCAGATCGGCCACCGCCAGTGCGGCGGCGAAGGTCAGTTGCGCCGCCTCGGCCGGAGTGCGGTTCAGCGTCAGCAGCAGGGTCGTGGCCAGATTGCCGTCCCGGCTGTCCCAGGCGCGGCCGCGACGGCCCCGCCCGGCGGATTGACGCCGGGCCGCGATCCACAGCGGCCCGGCCTCG
>DJDA01000152.1:403-8351 GCA_002430835.1 Brevundimonas sp. UBA5936 | reverse complement strand
CCCGCGCCGCCCGTTGCGGCGCCGGCGCGGACTGCGTCCCCGACTCCGTCCTTGCCGGGGGATCCAGCGCCCAAGCGGGCTGAAGCCAAGGCGTCGCCTGCGTCGCCCCGCGCTTCTTCTGTGCGCCCCGCCTCGCCCCGGCGCACCGATCCGCCCGAGGCGCGGCGCGACGCCGACAGCCTGTTCTTCTGACGGCCTAGCTCAGGCGGGCGCAGGCGTGGATCAGCTTCTCCACGTCGTCCTCGCTCTGATACAGGCTGAAGCCGAAGCGGATCACGTCGTCGCGCACGTCGGCGATGACGTTCATATCTTGCAGGGCCGCCTTCCAGCGCGGCGCGTCGGCATGGCGCAGGGCCAGGAAGCGGGCGCGGGGCGCCGTCCCCTCGACCGGGTTCAGGATCTGGGCCTCGGCCAGCGCTCCGGCTTCGTTCGACTGGATCGCCGTCTGGAACTGGGCCTGAAGGCCGCGCGCGTGATCGGCGATCATCGCCGTGGTCAGGCCGTGCTGGTCCAGCATCCGGCGCACGGCGTTGAAGCGATACAGGGCGCTGGCGTCGAAGGTGGCGCCCCAGAAGCGGCCGCCGTCGGTGCGGTACTGAACCCCGCCGGGCGGTCCCTCCAGATGGCCGAACTCGGCGAACCAGCCGGTCACGACCGGACGCGTGCCGAAGCCCGGCGGGGCGTGCAGGAAGCAGGCGCCTTCGCCGGCCATCGCATACTTATACCCGCCGGCCAGATAGAAGATCTTGTCCGCCACGGCCGACAGATCGGTCGGCGTGGCCATGAAGCCGTGATAGCCGTCGACCACCACCCACGGACCGGCCGGATCGGCCAGTTCCGCCAGTTCGGCGATGCGCTCGAACAGGCCGCCGGTGCGGAAGAAGACCTGGCTGACGAAGATCAGGTCGTGCCCGCCCGCCCTGGCCGCCGCGACGAACCGTTCGGCGAAGGTCTCGAACGGGGCCAGGGGCACGCGGGTGACGACGGCCTGCCCGGCCTCCTCCCAGCGTTCCGACTGGCGGCGGAAGGAGTGGAACTCGCCGTCGGTGGCCAGGATGCGCACCGGCGCCTTGTCGACCGCCGAGACGATGCGCAGCAGAATCTCATGCGTATTGGGCGCGAAGATCAGGCTGTCGGGCGAGGACAGGCCCAGTTCCTTGGCGACATGCGCTTGCGCCTCGGGGATGACCTCGCCGAACACCAGATCCCATTTGCGGTCGGCGAAGCGGTTGGCCTCGGCCCAGGCCATGACCTGGCCGTCGAAGCTGACGTCGGGCCACAGGTGGTGGCTGTGAGCGGCGAAATGCAGGCGTTCCGGATCGAGGCCCAGCGCGCGCGAGAACAGGGGCTTGTAGTTCATGAGGGCAGGCTAGCGGGCCTGCGCCGCGCCGTCACGCGCTTGCTTTTTATATCGTCATCCTCGGGCTTGACCCGAGGATCGGGACTTCCGCCTACGCGTCTTGAGCAAGGTTGAGCGCGCCCGGCGCTGGATCCTCGGGTCAAGCCCGAGGATGACGGCATGGGTGGAGCAGCGGCGTGTCTGGTGCGGCGCCATGGCGCGAGGCGGCCCAAAGAAAAAGGCGGGCCGCCTTCGCGAACCCGCCTCTCTCAACTCAGTCTTTGGCGAGAGAGCGACCGCGTCGCGAGCGTAGCGCCGAGCGCGTCAGCGCGCCTCAAATAAGACTACCGTGGCAGTGCTTGAACTTGCGGCCCGAGCCGCAGGGGCAGTCGCCGTTGCGGCTGGTGCGCTCCCAGCCGATGGGCAGGGCCTCGACCGGCAGCTTGGAGCGATCGTCGCCCGTCAGCTGGCCTTCCGGGTTCTGAGCCATCGGGTTCAGCATCTCGTTTTCGCCGGTGCCGGGGTTCAGGTGGATTTCCTGGAACTCGGGCATCTCCATCGGCGGCGGCGCCTGGAACTGGAACTCGACCGTCATTAGCCAGCGCGTGACGTTGTGGCGCAGGTCGTGCAGCAGCGTCTCGAACAGGTTGAAGGCTTCGGTCTTGTATTCGTTCAGCGGGTCGCGCTGGCCGTAGCCGCGCAGGCCGATGACGCCGCGCAGGTGGTCCAGATGGACCAGGTGCTCACGCCACTGCATGTCGATCATCTGCAGCATGAACTGCTTTTCGAGACCGCGCGTCTGGTCGGCGCCGATCAGCTCCAGACGTTCGGCGGCGCGCACGTCGGCGGCGGCGAGGATGCGTTCCTCGATCTCCTCGTTGGAGACGCCTTCTTCGGCGGCCCAGTCATGCAGCGGCAGTTCCAGGCCGAGGGTGGACTTCACCTTCTCGTCCAGGCCGTTGATGTCCCACTGCTCGGCATAGGCCTTGGGCGGCATATAGCGTTCGACCAGGTCGTTGATCGCGTCGTTGCGGAAGTCGCCGACCAGTTCCGACAGGTCTTCGGAGTCCATGAACTCCTGGCGCTGTTCGAACACGGCCTTGCGCTGGTCGTTCACGACATCGTCGTACTTCAGCACGTTCTTGCGCATGTCGTAGTTGCGGGCTTCGACGCGCTTCTGGGCGGTTTCGACGGCGCGGTTCAGCCAGGGGTGGCTGATGGCCTCGCCCTCGGCCACGCCGAAGGACTTCATGATGCCGTCCAGGCGGTCGCCGGCGAAGATGCGCAGCAGGTCGTCTTCGCACGACAGGTAGAATTTCGAGGTGCCGGGGTCGCCCTGACGGCCGGTCCGGCCGCGCAGCTGGTTGTCGATGCGGCGGCTTTCGTGACGCTCGGTGCCCAGGACGAACAGGCCGCCGGCGGCCATGGCCTGTTCCTTGGCGGCGGCGATCTCGGCCTTGAACTCGGCTTCCTTGGCCTCAAGGTCTTCCGGCGTCACGGCGACGGCCATGTTGCGCTGTTCCTGGGTCCAGCGCTGGATGCGCATCTCCAGGTTGCCGCCCAGCTGGATGTCGGTGCCGCGGCCGGCCATGTTGGTGGCGATCGTCACCGCGCCCGGCAGACCGGCGTCGGCGACGATATAGGCTTCCTGCTCGTGCTGGCGCGCGTTCAGGACGTTGTGCGGAATGCCGTGGCCGGTGGCGTAGTCGATGTCATAGGCGGCGTCGCCGACCTTCTGCGCTTCCTTCTCGCGGCCCGCGTATTCGGGCTTGAGGGTGCGCGAACGCTCGACCTTGTAGTTGTAGGTCTTCAGGACTTCCGACAGCTCTTCGGAGTTCTCGATCGAGACGGTGCCGACCAGGATCGGCTGGCCGCGAACGTGGCATTCCGCGATCTGAGCGGCGATGGCGGCGTTCTTCTCCTTGAAGGTGCGATAGACCTCATCGTCGTAATCCTTGCGCTGGATTGGACGGTTGGTCGGCACTTCCAGGACGTCCATCTTGTAGATGTCGAGGAATTCCTGGGCCTCGGTCGCGGCCGTGCCGGTCATGCCGGACAGCTTTTCATAGAGGCGGAAGTAGTTCTGGATCGTCACCGAGGCCAGGGTCTGGTTCTCGGGCATGATCTTGACGTCTTCCTTGGCCTCGATGGCCTGGTGAAGACCTTCGGACAGGCGACGGCCCGTCATCATGCGGCCGGTGTATTCATCGATCAGGACGATCTCGCCGTCCTTGATGATGTAGTCCTTGTCGCGCGTATAAAGCGTGTTGGCGCGCAGGGCCTGGTTGGTGTGGTGGACCAGGCTGACGTTGGCCGGGTCGTACAGGTCGACGGTGTCTTCGGCGAAGTGGCCGGCGTCCTGAAGCATCTGCTCCATCCGCTCCGAGCCCCGCTCGGTCAGCAGGGCCTGGCGCTGCTTCTCGTCGAGGTCGTAGGTGTCCTTGTCCTTGACCAGTTCCTTCACCAGGGCGTCCAGCACCTTGTAGAGGTCCGAACGGTCCTCGGTCGGGCCCGAGATGATCAGGGGGGTGCGCGCCTCGTCGATCAGGATGGAGTCGACTTCATCGACGATGGCGAAGTGGTGGCCGCGCTGCACCATCTCGCGACGGTCGTAGACCAGGTTGTCGCGCAGGTAGTCGAAGCCGAATTCGTTGTTGGTGCCGTAGGTGATGTCGGCGTTGTAGGCCATCTGGCGCTGGCCCTGCGACAGGCCGTTGACGATGACGCCGACCTCAAGCCCCAGGAAGCGGTAGACCCTGCCCATCTGTTCCGCATCGCGGCGGGCCAGATAGTCGTTGACGGTGACGACGTGGACGCCCTTGCCCGCCAGGGCGTTCAGATAGACCGGGGCCACGGCGACCAGGGTCTTGCCCTCGCCGGTGCGCATTTCGGCGATGCCGCCTTCATGCAGGATCATGCCGCCGGTCATCTGCACGTCGTACTGACGCTGGCCCAGCACGCGCTTGGAGGCTTCGCGCACCACGGCGAAGGCTTCGTTCTGCAGCTTGTCCAGGCTCTCGCCGGCTTCGATGCGGTCGCGGAACGTCTGCGTCATCATGCGCAGTTCGTCGTCCGAGAAGGCCTCGAACTTGGATTCCAGGGCGTTGATCTTATCGACCTGGCCCATGAAGGCCTTGACCTTGCGGTCGTTGGAGGAACCGAGAAATTTCTTGGCGAAGCCGAGCATGGGCGATCCGGGTCAGGCGGTCGAGCGGCTGAAGGCTCTGAGAAAGACAGTTTCACCCGGTCGGAGGGCCGCGATCACGCCGGCCCCGGGCCTTCCCTGCAGATGAGGGCGCGCGAAGGGCCGCGCAGACGATCGAAAACCCCTCGACTTGGGCGCAGGCGGGACTTAAGCACCGCCCTTATCCCTGTCAACGCGAGGGCCTTTTTAAGGCGGCGTGTTTCAGGCGCGAATGTCCGTTTCGACGGCCTGTCCACAGACCCTTGCCCGGAGCGTCCGATGCGAGCGCGACGTCCCCTCCACAGCCTGTTTCTGGTCGCCGTCGCCGGTTTGGCGCTGGGCGTCGCCGCCTGCGGGCGCGGCGGCGATGAAGCTGCCCCGGAAAAGAACGACCGCGTCGTGGCCAGGGTCAACGATCGCGCCGTCTGGGCCTCGGACGTGCGCCGCGAAGCCGTGGCGCAGGGGTTGATCGGCGAGGATGATCCCCTGGACGCCTCATCCGAACTGTTCCGCCGGGTGATGGACGAGGTGGTCGACCAGAAGCTGCTGGCCGCAGAGGCCGAGCGCCGAGGCCTCGATTCCAGTCCCGCCGCCCAGCGCCGCCTGCAGGCCGTGCGCGAACGCATCCTGGGCGACATGCTGGTCGAGAAGGTGGTGTCCGGCGCCGTGTCCGAACAGGCGGTCGAACGCCTCTACGCCGAGCAGCAGCGGCTGGCCCGCGCGACCGAAGAGGTGCGGGTGCGCCTGATTCTGGCGCCGACCAAGGAACAGGCCGACGCCGTCCTGGGCGTCCTGGGGCAGGGGGCGGCCTTCGAGGCCGTCGCCGCCCAACGCTCGATCGACGACGCCACCCGCTATTCCGGCGGCGACCTGGGCTATTCGACGCTGGACGTCCTGCCCGGTCCCTACGCCGCCGCCCTGCAGGGCCAGACGCCGGGCGCGGTCGTCGGCCCGATCCAGACCGAGACCGGCTGGGCCGTGCTCAAGGTCGAGGATCGCCGCGTCGAAACTCCGCCGACGCTGGAACAGGCGCGGCCGCAGATCGTGCGCTACCTGACCTATGAAGGCGTGCGCCAGCTGCTTGAACAGCTTCGCGGCCAGGCCGAGGTCGAGATCTCCCTGGACGGGGCCAAGACGGCTCCGCCTTCAACCCCTGTTGAGTCCGCAGCTCCGCCTGCGGCACAGAAAACCTCCGCTTCTCCCGCCGGAAACGCCTCATGAGCCAGCCGCCCTCCAAGTCCGCCTCGACCGGCAAGAAGATCGAAACCGTCATCGAGAAGGCGCTGGACCCGCTGGCCTCGGCGCTGAAGCGCGCGACGCAATCGGCCGCCCAGGCGGTCGCCGCCGCTCCGGGCAAGCCGGGCCTGATGGTTTCGCCCCTGGCCGTGCCTTTCCCGGCCATTCCGCCGATCGGCGGGGTCGAGATCGCCACGGCGCGCGCGGGCTTCTACAAGCATGAGCGCGACGATCTGGTGGTCTTCCACTTCCCGCAGGGCGCGTCCTGCGCGGGGGTTTTCACCCGGCACAAGGTCGGCTCGGCGCCGGTCGACTGGTGCAAGCGTCATCTGGACGCCGACAAGGGCGGCGAGGGGGTCAAGGCCCTGGTCGTCAACGCCGGCTGCGCCAACGCCTTCACCGGCAAGGCCGGCGCCGATGCGGCGCGCCGCACGGCTTCCGAGGTCGCCAAGCGCTTCGACTGTCGCCAGCGCGACGTCATGCTGGCGTCGACCGGCGTCATCGGCGTGGTGCTGGACGACAAGAAGATCACCGCCCGCCTGCCCGAGGTCGAAGCCGGTCTGAAGGCCGACGCCTGGGCGCAGGCCGGTCTGGGCATCATGACCACGGACACCTTTCCCAAGGGCTCCTACGCCGAGTGCGAGATCGAGGGCGTCAAGGTCCGCATCGCCGGGATCGCCAAGGGCTCGGGCATGATCGCGCCGGACATGGCGACCATGCTGGCCTTCATCGTCACCGACGCCGACATCGCCCCGCCGGTGCTGAAGGCCCTGCTGAACCTGCACGTCCGCACCACCTTCAACAGCGTGACGGTGGACGGCGACACCTCGACCAATGACACGGCGCTGCTGTTCGCCACGGGCGCGTCCGGCGCGCCGCGCATCGGCCGCGTCGGCGACCGCCGCCTGAAGGAATTCTCGGCCGCGCTGGACGACGTCATGCTCGATCTGGCCCACCAACTGGTGAAGGACGGCGAGGGCGCGACCAAGTTCGTCAAGGTGACGGTCGAGGGCGCCGCTTCGCCCGCCTCGGCGCGCAAGCTGGCCAAGTCGATCGCCGACAGCCCTCTGGTCAAGACCGCCATCGCGGGCGAGGACGCCAACTGGGGTCGCATCGTCATGGCCGTGGGCAAGACCGAGGAGGCGGTCGACCGCGACCGTCTGGCCATCCGCTTCGGCCCGCACGTCGCCGCCGTCGACGGCGCCCCCTCGCCGACCTACGACGAGGCGGTCATGAGCGCTTATATGAAGAACGCCGAGATCGACATCACCGTCCATGTCGCCTCGGGCCGGGCTTCGGCCACGGTCTGGACCTGCGACCTGACCAAACGCTACATCGAGATCAACGGGGACTATCGCTCGTGAGCGAGACGCCTGCCGTTCCCACCGTCCTGGTCGTCGCCGTCGCCCTGATCGACCCGGACGGCCGCGTGCTGATCGCTAAGCGTCCCGAGGGCAAGCAGTTGGCGGGCCTGTGGGAATTCCCCGGCGGCAAGGTCGAACCGGGCGAGCGGCCCGAGGCCGCCCTGATCCGCGAGCTGAAGGAAGAGCTGGGCATCGACGTGAAGGAGGCCTGTCTGGCCCCCTTTGTGTTTACCAGTCACGCTTACGAATCCTTTCACCTGTTGATGCCACTCTACCTGTGCCGGCGCTGGTCCGGCGTGGTCGAGGCGCGTGAGCACGCGGGTCTGGCCTGGGTGAAGCCGGACAAACTGTCGGCCTATCCCATGCCTCCGGCCGACGAACCGCTGATCGCCTGGCTGCGCGATCTGCTCTGACGGGCCGACGACAGGGGAGGGCCGGGCGTGAAGGGTTTCATCTGCCGGTTCCACCGCGACGAAGGCGGCGCCACGGCCATCGAATNNCGAATACGGCCTGATCTGCGCCCTGATCTTCCTGGTCATCATCGCCGCCGTGGCCGCCTTCGCGGCGCGGTCGACGGCCATGTACGACTACATCTCCACGAATATCAGCGCCGCCATCGGCGGGGCCTAGACCCAAGGAAGGCGGGCGTCAGCCCTCCTCGCCGGTCTGCTCCCTGACGCCCAGGGCGTCGGCCAGGCGCGTCTTGGCCGAGCCGCGTTTGGCGGGCTTCTGCTGGCTGTCGTGCGGCGCCCATCCGGCCAGGTGCACCATCTCGAAGGTGGCGGGGATGCGCCCATCCGTCTCGGCGTGGCGCTCGGCGTAGAG
>DJDA01000152.1:0-302 GCA_002430835.1 Brevundimonas sp. UBA5936 | reverse complement strand
GACCCGCGCCTGGGCGCCGCCGTTCACTTCCAGCTCCGCTTCGGTCAGCACGCCGCGCAGCTCCTTCAGCGTCGCGGCGCCGAACAGGCTGGCGACGAACAGGCCGTCGGGCTTCAGCGCGCGGCGGATCTGGCTCAGAGCGCCGGGCAGGTCATTGGCCCAGTGCAGGCCCAGCAGGTTGACGATCAGATCGGCCGATCCGTCCTCCAGCCCCAGCGGCCCCGCGCCCGGCGCGGCGCGCTCGGCCGTCGAGCCGACGGCGCGCACCTGCGCCACCCTTTCGCGCGCCGGGCTGTCGGCCA
>DJDA01000096.1 GCA_002430835.1 Brevundimonas sp. UBA5936 | reverse complement strand
GCCGCCGCCGCCGCCTGGACCTCGGGGCAGGTGGATGCGGTCATGGCCACCTATGTCCACGACGAGCCCTTGCTGGTCTTCCTGGGCGACACCCCGCTGAAGGGGCCCGACAGCGTGCGCGCCGCCCTGGACGCCCGCGCGGCGGCGCCCGGCGGTCTGGGGACGCTGTCCTATGAGTGGTTCGAGACCATGCAGTTCGACGTCAATACGGCGGTGGTCTCTGGCCGGGCGGTGATGACGCGCGACGGCAAGACCCATCGCGGCCTGTTCACCCGCATCCTGCGCCGCACGGCCGACGGCTGGCTGATCGTCCACGACCAGCTGGCCTGGGGCCCGGAGGCCTAAGGCGCCGTCTTACAAGGCTGTATAGAGCGCTTCGACCAACCGAAGGGCGCGCGGGTCGCCGAGCAGGTGGGGCGACTGGCGCGTCATGACATAGGCGGCCGAGACGCCCGCCGCCTGATCCGCAAACGCCATCGATCCGCCCCAGCCGCAGTGGCCGACCGCCTCGGGGTTGGGGCCGAAGATGTTCAGGCCCTGATTGCGGGTGAAGCCCGCCGCCCAGCTTATGTCGAAGGGCAGCACCTTGTCGGGCCCGTGGATGCGCTCGCGCGTCGTCTGAGCCAGAGTTTCCTCCGACAGCACGGTCAAGTGATCCAGCGCGCCGCCGGTGGCGATGATGGACATCATCCGGGCCAGATCCTTGGCCGTGCCATGCAGGTTGGCGGACGGAATCTCCGCCATGCGCCACTCGGTCGAGCCGCGTCCCCCGGGGGCCGAGCCGCGATCCAGGAAGGCGGCCTTCTTGATGGCGTCGATGGGGCCGAGGTCCGGCGCGGCGGCGGGCTTGCGCAGTTGGGCCACGCGGCCGTGTTCGCTTTCCGGCAGGCCGATCCACAGGTCCAGATCGAACGGCTGGGCGAAGTCTTCGCGCAGGGCCGCTCCCATGGTCTGCCCGTCGACGATGCGGAACAGCTCGCCCGCCAGATAGCCGATGGTGATGGGGTGATAGCCGGACGCTGTCCCCGGCGCCCACAGCGGCGTCTGGGCCGCCAGCTTGTCCAGCACCGCCTGACGGTCGAACCAGATCTCGGGCTCGGCCCCGCCATCGAAGCCCGGCAGGCCGGACTGGTGGCTCATCAACTGGCCGACGGTCAGCTGGTCCTTGCCTGCCGCGCCGAAGGCGGGCCAGTGGTCGGCGACCCGGTCCTCATAGGACAACAGTCCCTTGTCCACGCAGCGCGCGATCATCAGGGCCATCACCGCCTTGCCGGTCGAGAAGACCGGGACCAGCGTGTCCTCGGCGAACGGCCTGGTCCCCGCCAGATCGGCCGACCCGGCCCACAGGTCGACCGCCACCTCGCCGTCGATGGTCACGCTGAAGCGCGCGGCCAGTTCGTTCAGCCTCTCGGGCGCGTCGGTGAAGTTGGCGGCGAAGGCGTCCTTCACCGCATTGAAACGCGGCGGGCAGACGCCATGGAGGTCGGGGAGGCTGGTCATGGGACGGCTCTAGCGCCTTGGCGGCTTCACGTCACTTGCGGCCGATTACTGGCGCGCCGACGCCGAGGCGTTGCGGGCGCCCTCGAACTCGTCGCCCGGCTTCCACGCGGGCCAGTCGCGCGAATTGGCCAGATCGCGGCCGACTTCATACAGCAGCTGCACATCGGCGGCGGCGGCGTCCATCGTCCACTGTGGCGTCCATTCGTCCGAAGGCTGATGATAGCGGTTGGCGACATAGTCGCGGCTGGCTTCGTTGTGGCCGGTGAAGCCTGCGGCGGCGAACAGGGCGGGCACGCCCTTCCTCGCCAGCGGGAAGTGGTCCGAGCGATAGAAGGCCCCCGCATGCGGCGCGGGATCGGGGATCAGGCGACGCCCCTCGCGCGCGGCCAGCACCGCCAGCCGGTCGTCCAAATCGTTCTTGCCCGCGCCGATGACGACGATGTTCGGGTCGATCTCGGTTCCCGGCAGCAGGCTGTCCATGTTGATGTTGGCGACCGTCGTCTCCAGCGGCCAGACCGGATTGGCGGCATAGTATTCAGCGCCCAGCAGGCCCGTCTCTTCTGCCGCCCAGCTGATGAAGACGGTCGAGCGTTCGGGGCGCGGCCCCTCGGCGAACAGACGGGCGATCTCCATGACGCCCGCTACGCCCGTCGCATTGTCGACGGCGCCGTTATAGATGTCGTCGCCGTTCTTGGGCGTGGCGCGGCCATAGGCGTCCCAGTGGGCGCCGAACATCACCGTCTCGTCCGGGTATTTGGTTCCGGGCAGGCGGCCGATGACGTTGCGCGTCTCGACCCGGTCGGCCTTCTGGCCGAAGTCGATGGACAGGGTCACGCCGTCCAGCGCCACGGGCTGGAAGTCGGGCGTGCGCGCCTGATCCTTCAGGGCGGCGAAGTCGAGGCCTGCGTCCCTGAACAGCTGTTCGGCCACGGCGCCCTGGATCCACCCTTGAGCCGCCACGCGCTCTTTGTTCGGGTCAGCGCGGACGATGTCGAACTTGGGCGCGGTCGAGGAATTCTCCAACGTCGACCACGGATAGCCCGCGCCCGGCGTGTCGTGGATGACCAGAACGCCCGCCGCGCCATGCGCCGCCGCCACCTGGAACTTATAGGTCCAACGGCCGTAGAAGGTCATGGCCTGGCCGTCGAACTTGCCCGTAACGGGGTGGCCTTCGGGCGCGCCGAAGTCGGGGTCGTTGACCAGCACCAGCATAATCTTGCCGGTCAGATCGACGCCTTTGTAGTCGTCCCAGCCGCGCTCGGGCGCGTCGACGCCATAGCCGACGAAGACCACCGGCGCGTCGGTCAGGCTGATGCGCTCCACCGGCCGGTCGGACGAGACGATGACGTCCTTGGCCCGCTGAAGTTCGGTCGTGCGGCCCTTGGCGGTGACGCTGATGGCGGCGGGGCCGTCCTGACTGGTGCGGCTGACCTGGGCGACCTGCACCCACGACCCGTTCGGGCCGCCGGGTTCAAGGCCGAGCGCCTGAAACTGCTGCGACAACCATTCGATGGTGCGGTCTTCGCCGGGCGTGACCGGGGCGCGGCCTTCAAACTCATCGGACGCCAGGACGCGCGTCGCCTCGTTCAGCCGAGCCGGGTCGACGCGGCCGGTCTGGGCGAGCGCGGAGGTCGAACACATCAGGACGGCGATCAGGCCGACGGCGGCGGAACGGGCGAGGGTCATGGGCAGGCTCGGCTCTTGAACGATTTGCGCCACGCTGCCCCCTGAGGGCGCCGCTGTCGACCCCGAAAGGCCTCAGCGCCCGTCCAGCCAGGCGCGCACGCCGTCCGCCGCGACGACGCCTGAGGCGAAGGAGGCCTGGAGCAGATAGCCGCCGGTCGGCGCCTCCCAATCCAGCATCTCGCCCGCCGCAAAGACGCCGGGCCGCGCCTTCAGCATCAGGCGTTCGTCCACGGCGTCCAGCGCCACGCCTCCGGCCGAGGAGATGGCGCGGCTCAGGCCCTGCACCCCGGTCAGGGTCAGGGCGACGCCCTTGATCCGGGCGACCAATTCGGCCGGGTCTGCGGGCAGCGGACCGCCTTCGCGCAACAGGGCGACAGCGGCGGCGTCCAGCCGCGCGGCCTTGCGCAACCAGTTCGACAGGCTGTCCTTGCCGCGCGGTTTTGACAGGCGCTGAGCGAGGGCTTCGATGCTCAGATCGGGCCGCAGGTCGAGCGTCAGCATGGTCGATCCGTCGCGCTCCGCCGCCTCGCGCAGCCCGGCGGACAGGGCGTAGACGCCGCCGCCTTCGATGCCATAGGCGGCGATCATGGCCTCGCCGCGCACGGTGCGGCCCTCGTGTGTCAAGGCGACGCCTTTCAACGGCGTTCCGGCGAAGCGCTCGCGGAACAACGCCGACCAGGCGACATCAAAGCCGACATTGGAGGGACGGAAGGCGGCCACCTCGGCGCCCGCCTCTTCCAGCGCGGGAACCCATGCGGCGTCCGAGCCCAGTTTCGCCCAGCTGGCGCCGCCGAGGGCCAGAACGACGGCGTCGGGCCGCTCGATCTGCTCGCCATCGGGCGTGTCAAAGGTCAGGGCCTCGCCCTGCCAGCCGGTCCAGCACGAGCGGGTGCGGATCTCGACGCCCAGCCCCTCTAGTCGCGCCAGCCAGGCGCGCAGCAGGGGCGAGGCCTTCATTGCTTTCGGGAACACTCGGCCGGACGAACCGACGAAGGTCGGTTGGCCCAGCCCCTCGACCCAGTCGATCAGATCGGCGGGCGAAAAGGCGTTTAGCCAGCCCTCGATGCGCGCCTGCGCGGCGGCGTCATAGCGGTTCAGGAACGGCTCGGGCGGCTCTGAATGGGTCAGGTTCAGCCCGCCGCGTCCGGCCATCAGCAGCTTGCGCGCGACCGAGGGCATCCGCTCGTGCACGATGACGCGCAGGCCCGCCTGGGCCAGACGTTCGGCGGCCATCAGTCCGGCGGGACCGGCGCCGATCACGGCGATTGTTTGCGGGGAGCGCGTCATTCGACCTTCCTAGACCGGAACGATTGCGCGGGGCATAGGCTCTATCATCATGAGCGTCGCCTTCACCCGAGAAGAAGATCTGGAAGCCACGGCCGCCGACCTGGTGGACCGCCCGATCTCACCCCATCCCAACCATGTCACGGCCGAGGGGCTGGCCCTGATCGAGACCGAGCTGGCGGCGGCGCGCGCGGCCTATACCCGCGCTCAGACTCAGGGGTCGATCGAGGCGGACCGTACCGCCATGGCTCGCGCCACGCGCGACCTGCGCTATTGGTCAGCGCGCCGAGCCTCGGCCCAGTTGTTGGAGACGGCGTCGGACGGGCGGGTGCGCTTCGGCGGATCGGTCGCCATCGAGCGCGAGGATGGCCGCACCCAGACCTGGCGCATCGTCGGCGAGGACGAGGCCGACCCGGCCAAGGGCAGCGTCAGCCACGTCTCGCCCCTGGCCCGCGCCCTGATGGGCAAGCGGGTCGGCGACGAAGCGACCGTGGCGGGCCATTCGGTCGAGATCGTCGCCGTCGATTGAGGATGCGGCGGTTCAGTAGCCGCCCGTTCCCTTCTCCTTGGCTACCGGCTGGAAGTCGCGCACGAACCGCTCCAGCAGGCGCACGCTGTAGCCCGCCGAACCGGCCGGTTTCACGTCGTTGGCGGCGCCGAAGGCCATGTTGGCGATGTCCAGATGCGCCCAAGGCGTCTCGGGTCGGGCGAAATAGCCGATGAAGTGGGCGCCGGTGCCCGCGCCCGCCCCGCCGTCGCCCGAGTTCTTGATGTCGGCGATGGTCGAGGAGGTGGCCCGCACATAGGAGGGGTGCAGCGGCAGGCGCCACAGCGTCTCGCCCGTGGCGTCGCCCGCTGTCTTCAGCTGGTCGGCAAGGGCGTCGTGGCGGCTGAACAGGCCGGCATAGTCATTGCCCAGGGCGCCGCCGACCGAGCCGGTCAGGGTGGCGACATCGACGATGGCGGCGGGGTTCAGCGTGGTGTCGGCCCAGACCACGGCGTCGGCCAGGACCAGACGGCCTTCGGCGTCGGTCGAGATGATCTCGATGGTTTTGCCGTTCATGGCGGTCAGCACATCGGCCGGGCGGATGGCGCCGCCGTCGGGCATGTTCTCGGCCAGGGCGGCGAC
>DJDA01000148.1 GCA_002430835.1 Brevundimonas sp. UBA5936 | reverse complement strand
CCCTGGCCGGCGTGCGCGGCCTGCTGCGCCGCAACGCGGGGATGTTCATCGGCATTCAGGAGGCCTCGATCTTGCTGAACCGCGCGGGCGAGAGCTATCCCGAGGTGGTCAAGGAGGTCGCCCGCGCCCTGCCCCTGGCCCGCATCGCCGAAATCATGCGTCGCCTGGCCGAGGAAGAGGTGCCGCTGCGCAACCTGCGCGACATCCTGGAATCCCTGGCCGACGCCGGTCAGCGCGAGAAGGATCCGCTGGCCCTGACCGAGTTCGCCCGTGTGGCCCTGCGTCGCCAGATCAGCCATCGCTACGCCCCCGACGGGGTGCTGAAGGCCGCCGTGCTGGAGCCCGCGCTGGAGAAGCATCTGCGCGAATCCATCCGCGTCGGCGGCGCCGGTCAGCAGCTGGCGCTGGAGCCGGACATGGCCCGTCAGATCATCGAGGCCGTGCAGAAGACGGTGCGCGACACCGGCGCCGACGCCGTGCTGGCCGCCATCGACCTGCGCCGTCACATCCGCAAGCTGGTCGAGCCTGAACTGTTCGACACCCCCGCCCTGTCCTTCCACGAGCTGCTGCCCAGCCTGAAGCTCGAGATCGTCGGCCGGGTCGCCCTGCCCGACCTCGACGCGGCGACGCCGGCGGCTGTTTCCGCCCCCTCCGCTCCCCCCGCCTCCACGGCCGCTGCGGCCTGAAACGACGGACCCTGCATGACGATCAAGACGCCGACCGCCCGCAAGAGCTTCAAGACCGCCCTCCTGGCCATGGCCTCCCTGGCCACGCTGCTCGGCCTGTCCGCGCCCGCTGCGGCGGGCGACCCGCCGATCGGCAACCAGACCCTGCAGATCGCCCCGCGCGAACAGCCGGTGGGTCAGTTCCTGCAAAGCTTCTTCGGCCAGTTGGGCGTGCCGGTCATCATCAGCCCCAACCTGCGCGGCACGGTGAACGGCGCCTTCAGCGGCCCGGCCTCGACCATCTTCAGCCAGGTGGCAGACGCCTTCGACCTGGTGGCCTATTACGACGGCGGGGCGGTCTACATCTATCAGACCTCCGAACTGACCAGCCAGTCGATCCCCGCCTCGCCGCAGATGCTGCGCCGCGTGCGCGCCACGGCGCAGGAAATGGGCCTGCTGGACAGCCGCAACACCCTGCAGCCCGCCGGGCAGATGCTGGTCGCCAACGGCACCCGCCGCTTCATCCAGCAGATCGACGAGATCGCCCGCGCCGGGCCCGGCGCACGGGCCGAAGCCGCCCAGCCGACCTATGAATACCGCGTCTTCACCCTGCGCTACGCCTGGGCCGATGACGTGACCTTCGAGACGGCCCAGAGTGAAGTCACCATTCCGGGCGTCGCCTCCATCCTGCGCGCCATGGTCAGCAACGACCCGAACGGCGCCGTCGCCCGGCGCATCGAGACCCGCCGCTCGCCGCGCGTCGGGGGCCTGCGCGGTCAGGGTCTGGCCTCGCAAGGCGCGGCGCAGAACGGCCTGATGGACGCCAGCTATGTCGACGGCGGCTTCACCCCGACGCCGGACACGCTCGGCCTGGCGCTCGCTGACGAACAGATGGCGGGCGGCGCGCCGGTCCAGCACGCGCGCATCCAGGCCGACACGCGCCTGAACGCCGTCATCGTGCGCGACACGGCCGAGCGCATGGGGGCCTATGAGGCGCTGATCGCCGCCCTGGACAAGGAGCCGCAGCTTCTCGAGATCCAGGCCACCATCATCGACATCGACACCACCCGCGCGCGTCAGCTGGGCATCAGCTGGCGCTTCGACGACGGCCGCGGCGGCATCCTGTTCGGCGACGGCACGCGCAACGACGACCGCCTGCGCCGGGGGCAGGACATCACCCCGCGCAACAACGGCCTGGCCATCTCGACCATCATCGGCAACGGCGACTACTTCATCTCGCGCATCACGGCGATGGAGGATGAAGGCGTCGCCCGCATCGTCTCGCGGCCACAGATCGTCACCCTGTCGAACGTCCAGGCCCTGTTCGAGAACACCCGCAGCTTCTACGTCGGCCTGGAAGGCGAGCGGGACGTCGACCTCTACAACGTCACCGCCGGCACCACGCTGAAGGTCACACCCCACGTCCTGCGCGACCAGAACCAGACCCGTATCCGGATGCAGATCCAGATCGAGGACGGCTCCCTGACCGACGCCGACGTCGACGACATCCCGGTGGTGCAGCGCGCGGCCCTGAACACCCAGGCCATGATCCTGGAAGGCCAGAGCCTGCTGCTGGGCGGCATGGTGGTGCAGCAGGACGTCAACGCCGTGACCAAGGTGCCCGTGTTGGGCGACATCCCGGCGGTGGGCCTGCTGTTCCGTCGCTCGGAGCGTTCGACGGGCCGGATCGAGCGCCTGTTCCTGATCACGCCGCGCCTGGCCTCGATCGGCGAGGAAGCGCCCGCGCCGCGTTTGGACTTCGGCGCCATTCCCGGCTCGCCCGAGACCCAGCCCCTGCCCGCCGCCCCGGCCCTGCCCAAGGGCGGATCGCGCATGGGCTTCAATCAGGGGTCGGCGCCGAACGACCCTCTGCCCGCCCCGGCCGCCACGCCGGTCGTCGCCGTGCGCGAGGCGCCGCCGCCCGGCTTCACCCCCTATGAACCGGCCAAGGACTGATCCGCCATGCCCGCCGACGCCGTCGCCGCACCCGAGATCGAAAGCCTGGTCCTTCGCGTCCTGGCCGGGCGCGTGCGCGGTGCCTCGGCGCCGTTGGAGCGGGGCCGCGTCATCGCCGTGGGCCACGACCTCGACGCCGACATCGTCCTGCGCGACGCCAGCGCCGAGGGGGTGCGGCTGACGCTGAAGGCGCGGGCGGACGCCGCCGACCTGGAGCTGACGTCCGGCGCCGTGACCTTGCTGGGGCATGAGCTGACCGCCCCGGCCCAGGCCATCCTGCCCCTCTATCTGCCGCTGCTGATCGGCGACAACGCCGTCGCCATCGGCGAGGCCGAAAGCCCGCGCTGGAGCGAGGCCGAACGCATCCTGGCCGCCGCCCGCCCCTTGCCAGACGACGACGGCGATGAGGGCGACGCCCCGGCTGGCGACGGCCGCAACTGGCAATACCTGCTGAACAACACCAACGCCCTGGTGTCGCGCTCGGCCAAGTTCGTTCCGGTTCTGCTGATCGCCGTCATCACCGTCTCGGCCCTGTTCGCCATCAGCACGGGCGTCCCGGCCTGGCCCAAGTCGCAGCCCAAGCCCGCCAAGGTCCAGGCCCTCCTGTCGGAGGAAGGCTTCGACAAGCTGGTCGTCACCAAGACCGAGGCGGGCGATCTGCGCATCGAGGGAATGCTGGCTTCGGACGCCGAGCGCGTGCGCCTGCAACGCATCCTGGCCGCGCGCGAATGGCGCCCCCGCTTGGAGCTTCAGACCCACGACGGCATCGCCCGTCAGGTGGAGGAGCTCTACCTCGCCAACGGCGTGAAGGCGGCCGCGCGCTCGGTCGGCGCGGGCATGGTGCGGCTGGACGTCACCGGCAGCGACCCGGACGAGGCCGCCCGCCTGGAGCGTCTGGCCATGGGCGAGATCAAGGGCCTGCGCCGCATCGACGTCAGCATGCTGCCCGGCGCCGACGAGGGCGGTCGCTTCGAAGACATTCAACAGGGCGGCGGCAAGCGCGTGGTGTCGGTGATCGGCGGCGAGCGCGGCCACGTCACCACCGCCGACGGCGCCCGCTACTTCCCCGGCGCCGTCCTGCCGACCGGCCACCGCATCGTCTCGATCGAGGACACCCGCGTCCTGGTCGAGCGCAACGGCTCCCGTTCCGAACTCAACTTCTGACCCCAGCCCAAAAGGAGAATACCCATGTCATCCCAAAGTCTGAACGGCCTCGGCATGCTGGCCGTCTCGCCCGGCCTGAACAGCGAGCGCGACAAGGCTCGCCCCGGTTCCTGGTTCGAGGCCATGGCCCATTCATGGGGCCAGACCCTGGACGCCCAGGCCGGCCGCATCGTCGAACTGTCCGAGCAGATCGGACCGGGCGGCGAGGACAAGCCTTCGACCATGGCGATGCTGACCGCCGAGTCGATGCGCATGAACTTCATGGCCAACTCCTCCTCCACCTCGACCGACTCCGTCGGCAAGGCGCTGGAGACCATGGCTCGCAAGAACTGAGCCCTTCATTTCAACAGGAGGGGCCCATGTCCTTCGAAGCCTCGGCCGCCGCAGCGGCCATGCCGCCCGAGATGCTGCAACCCCAGACGCAGCAGATCGACGTCGCCTACAACGCCACCCTCAGTCAGGCGGTGCAGTTCCAGAATTTGCTGCACGTCACGCCCCTGTCGGCTCCGGCCGCCCCGACCGAGCCCAACGGCGTCATGAAGACCATGATGGGCGCCCTGGAGCAGGTGAACGGCCAGGCCTCTGACCTCGCCGCCCTGGCTCAGGCCGCCGAAGGCAAGGCCGGCGGCATGACGCCGGGCGAGATGGTCATGATGACCGTCCGCGCGCACGAGTTCATGTTCAACTGCCAGCTCACCTCCAACATGGCCAACCGCACCTCGGACGGCCTGCAGCAGCTGTTCCGGCAACAGTCCTGAGGGAGGCGGCCATGCGAATCCGATCGCTCGCCGCCCTCGCGGGCGCGGCCCTCCTGCTCGCCGCCTGCGGCCAGCAGGAGCTTTACGGCGGCCTGACGGAACGCGACGCCAATGAGATGGTCGCCGTGCTCAAGGCTCAGGGGCTGGACGCCTCCAAGACCCGCGACGGCGACAACTGGGTGCTGAAGGCGGATCGCGGCGACTTCTCCCGCGCCGTCGCCCTGCTGCACGACCGGGGCTATCCGCGCCAGAACTTCGCCAGCATGGGCGAGGTCTTCCAGAAGGAGGGCTTCGTCTCCTCGCCGATGGAGCAGCGCATGCGCATGATGTACGCGCTGCAGCAGGAGCTGGGCCAGACCATCTCCTCCATCGACGGGGTGGTGCAGGCGCGCGTTCACATCGCCGTGCCGGAAAGCGATCCCCTGGCGCAGGAGAAGCCGCCCTCCTCCGCCTCGGTCTTCATCAAGCATCGGCCCGACTACGACATCTCGGCCCAGACCGGCTCGATCAAGGCCCTGGTGGTCAACTCGATCGAGGGCCTGCCCTACGACAAGGTCACGGTCGTCGCCTTCCCGGCATCCGAAGTCCTGACCCAGCCGCAGGCGCCGGCCGTCACCCAGCTCAGCCTGCCGCTGGGCGTGCTGATCCTGGGCGCGGCGGGACTGGGCATCTACGGCCTCTATCGCCGACCCAAGCCGCGCGCCAAGGCAGACGCCAAGCGAGGCGAGGCTTGACGCCGGACGTCGCCAGGACCGAACGCGCCGCCCTGTGGCGCCGGGCCCGCGCCCTCGACGGCGCGGGTGACGTCGCGCGCTCGCCGCGTGCGCGCGCCCTGGCCCGCCGCCTGACGCCGCCGCGCGC
>DJDA01000147.1 GCA_002430835.1 Brevundimonas sp. UBA5936 | reverse complement strand
CGGGCGGCGTCACCGTGGACGTCACCCGGTTCCAGATGCGCTTGTCGTCGTCGCCGGTCGCGGCTTTCGGCGGTCCCTTGCCCGAAGGGGGGCGGGCCACGCTCAGCCCTCGTCGTCGAAGGCGTCCGGCGGACCGGGCTCATGGGCCAGCAGGTCGCCGGGCTGGCAGTCCAGCTCGCGACACAGGGCGTCCAGGGTGGAGAAACGCACGGCGCGCGCCTTGCCTGTCTTGAGGATGGACAGGTTGGCGACGGTCACGCCGACGCGGTCGGCGAGCTCCGTCAGCGACATGCGGCGCTGGGCGAGGATGCGGTCGAGTTGGACGCGGATGGCCATGAGGTGAGCTTTAGCGTTTCTCGATCAGATCGTCAGTTCGGATTCGCGACGAAGGCGCGCGCCCTCGCGGAACACCTCGGCCAGGACGAAGACGACCAGGACGGAAAAGACGGGGGTGAGCAGGTCGCTGATCCCTTGCGGCTCCATGACGCCGGGCGCCAGGCGCGAGGCCACCAGCCCCTGCACGATCCACACGCCGCCGGTGACGACGGCCAGGATCAGGCCGACATGGCGCAGGCGGCGCACATTGTCCGGCTGGAAGGGGTCGCCCAGGGTCAGGGTGCGGAAGATCTTGCGCAGATGGCGCAGGATGATGAGGAAACCGCCGAAATAGGCGCTCAGGGCGCCCAGGGCGAACAGCAGCAGCGGACGGGTCAGCGGCATCTCGCGACCGTCCGCACCGTCCGAGACGGTCACGTTCAGATTGTCGATCGGGATGAAGATCGAGGCGACCCACAGAAGCAGCAGCAGGCCGGTGACGAGGATCATCACCACATAGGCCACGTCCAGGGCGATCTTCAGCAGGCTGGAGACCGAGCCGGGGCCCAGGGTGCGCAACGGGGTGCGGAAATGAGGCGCGCGCAGCGGGGTCTGATGGCCGAGAGGTTTCGGTTTCCGCAAGCGCGTCATCGGGCGTCTCAGGCCGGGGACAGGGGCGCCGTCGCCGCGGCGGGTCCGGCCGACCCGCGCACGGCTCTATTCTTCACGGCGTTCATGGCGATCGTCAAAGCCCCCTCGCTCGCTGGAGCGATCAGAAGCTTTGGATGATCAGGGCGATCGCCGCGACGGGCAGCGAGGCCAGCAGGAAGGCGTTGCCCAGGCTGTGCGCCAGACGGTCCATCAGATTGGTCTTGTGCATGGCTTGCATATCGGTCTCTCCATCAATGCACGTTTTTTGTGCGTATCTGTTGTGCCGCTGGATCATTGTTGCGAGATGTTTCTCTCGTTTGAACGGTGCGGCCGTCCGTCCTTGAAAATGAAGATAGGTCGTGCGCCGACGAAAGCCAACTTACATATCGTTTAACGATGTTACCATTTCGCAATGGATCGGACGGGACTAAGGTCGCGCCATGAATCTCAAGCTGATCAAGGGGATGCGGCTCGTCGCCGCCACCCACAATCCGGGCAAGGCGCGCGAGATCGAAGCGCTGCTTGATGGACATTACACGATCGTCACCGCCGGACAGCTGAATCTGCCCGAGCCGGACGAGACGGAGACCACCTTCGTCGGCAACGCCATGCTGAAGGCGCGCCATGCGGCCCAGGCCTCGGGCGAGGTCGCCCTGGCCGATGATTCCGGCCTGTCGGTCGCGGCCTTGGACGGGGCGCCGGGCATCTATTCCGCGCGCTGGGCCGGGCCGACCAAGGATTTTGATCTGGCCATGAAGAAGGTCGAGCAGCGGCTGGAGGAGATCGCCTCGACCGACCGCCGCGCCTGGTTCACCTCGGCCCTGGCCGTGGCCTGGCCCGACGGCCCCTGCGTGGTGGTCGAGGGGCGGATCGACGGCGAGCTGGTCTTTCCGCCGCGCGGCGATCGCGGTTTCGGCTACGACCCGATCTTCCGGCCGGAAGGCTCGGAACTCACGTTCGGCGAGATGGACCCGGTGGAGAAGGACGCCCTCAGCCACCGCGCCCGCGCCTTCGCCCGCCTCAAGGCGGCGCTGATTGACTGAGAGGACCGCCGCACGAGCCGCGGCCCTGCGCCAAGGCGGCGATCGGGGCGAGCCTCAATCTGTCCCTCAAGCAGCCGCCCTCCGCGAGGGCGGCGATAGGGACGAAAAAGACTCCATCGCCCTTTACGTCCACTGGCCCTACTGCGCGCGCATCTGTCCCTATTGCGACTTCAACGTGGTGCGCGACCGGGGGCGGACGCAGGAGCAGGCGGAGCTGGCGCAGGCCATCCTGAACGACTTGGAGGCGCAGGCCGCCCTGGTCGGGCCGCGCGCCCTGGCCTCGATCTTCTTCGGCGGGGGCACGCCGTCCTTGATGCCGCCCGACGCCGTGGCGGCGGTGACAGCGCGGGCCAGGGCGCTGTTCCCCCCTTCTGGCGATATTGAGATCAGCCTGGAGGCCAATCCCACCGACGCGGAGGCCGGGCGCTACGCCGTCTTGGCCCACGCCGGGATCAACCGCCTGTCGATGGGGGTGCAGTCGTTCGACGATGCGGCGCTGAAGTTTCTGGGCCGCGACCATTCGGCCGCCGAGGCGCGCCGCGCCATCGCCCTGGCCGCGCGGGCCTTTCCGCGCCTGTCCATCGATCTGATCTACGCCCGGCCGGGCCAGGGCGTCGCCGACTGGACGGCCGAGCTGACCACGGCGCTGGATCTGGGGTTCGAGCACGTCTCGCCCTATCAGCTGACCATCGAGGGGACGACGGCCTTCGGCCGGGCTGTGGCGCGCGGCGCCTGGTCGCCGCCGGATGAGGATCTGGCCGCCGCCCTCTATGAAGCCACGCAGACGACGCTCGAGGCGGCGGGGTTTGAGGCCTATGAGGTGTCCAACCACGCCCGCGACGTGGCTGCGCGCTCCAGCCACAACCTGCATGTCTGGCGCGGCGGCGACTATCTGGGTCTGGGGCCGGGGGCGCATGGGCGGCTGACCCTGGACGAAGGGCGGCTCGCCACCGTGGCCGAGCGCCGTATCGGCGACTATGTCGCGGGCGTCGCCGCCGGATCGCCCTGGGCCGAGCGCGAGGTTCTGGAGCCGCAGGACGCCGACGAGGAGCGCGTGCTGCTGGGGCTGCGCACTGTCGAGGGCGTACCTTTGGCCCTGCTGCAGCGGCTGGGGCTGTCGGCGGACGAGGGTCGGTTGGCCGATCTGCTGGCCGACGGCTTTCTGAGCCAGAAAGGCGGCCGCATCGCCGCTACTGCGACCGGCCGTCCCTTACTGGACGCGGTGCTCAAGGCCCTGTTGACCTAGACCGCGGCGCGCCGGACTGGCAGGGTCCGGCCGATGTCCGACGCCTCCCTGTTTCCGCCGACCGCCCCGCCCGC
>DJDA01000007.1 GCA_002430835.1 Brevundimonas sp. UBA5936 | reverse complement strand
GCGACGGCGATGTGTGCAAATATTATTCCAATTTTAGCGCTTGTCTACCACGATAAAGATCGTAAATGTCAATTTATCGCAATATAGCGTAATAATTCACCCAACGATCGTGTGCGGTGCGATAATTTTTTCGGGTGCGAAACGGGCGGCGATGCGGCGAGGCATTACTCGGGCCACAGTTCTCGCATTTGTCGCACCAGTTCGGGGGAGGGCGGACGGCCGCCCTGAGCGCCTGCGGGGGGCCAGCGGCCGGCCAGGACGTCGGCGCGCACGGCCTGGGCAGAGGGCGGGGGGAAGCGCCAGCCGGCGGCGGTCATGCGGGCTTTGACGCGCGCTTCGGCCTGGGCCTCGACGGGTTCGGCGGGGCGGACGGGGGCGTTCAGGGCGGCGGCGATGGTGTCGCCGTTGACGCCGACCGCCCAGGGATCGGCGCCGCGTTCCAGCAGAAGTTCGGCGATCCGATAGTTGCGCATGGCGACGGCGGCTTCCAACGGCGTGCCGCCGGTGCGGTCGGCCCGGTTCACGTCGGCCCCGTGATCCAGCAGCAGACGCACCGCGCCGAGCGAGTTCAGGGCGATAGCCTCGTCCAGCGGCCAGAAGGCGTCGGGCGCGACCGGATCTGGCGAGGCGCCTGCCTGAAGCAGGGTCTGGGCGTGCCAGGGCTCGCGGGCGCGCAGGGCCAGGCTGAGCGGGGTCTCGCCGTTCGGGCCGTCGGGCGGGGCGCCCTTTTCCAGCAGCAGGCTGACCATGGGCCGGTCGTCGCGCGCAACGGCCAGGGTCAGAAGATCCAGATTCCGGCCGTCGCCGATGCGGGCCAGGGCGGGATCGGCGTCCAGCAGGCGGCGGGCCTTCGCCAGGTCGCCGTCGCGGACCGCCTCGACCATGTCGCGGGTGGAATGGCCGTCCCGGCCCAACGCGGCCACGCTGGCCGGGGAGGGCAGGACGGTGCCAACGACAAAACCGTCGGCGCGGGCGTCGCAACCGCTCATCAGAACTCCAGCGAGAAGGATTGGCGTGAAGAGGCGCATCTTGGCGTTGAACGGACTGTGGGTCGAGGCCGTTCCGCCGCCTTATCGCATGGCGTCCAGGCTGGACTGGAACCATTCGACGCCGTGCAGGGCGCCGGGCGTCCAATTCCACCAGGACTGGTCCTTGGGCGGGGTGGGGGACACGGGGATGCGGTCGCCGACAGCCTCGGGCGCGTCGCCCGCCCATCCGGCGGCCACGCCGCCGAGCGGGCCGAGCAGAACCGCTCCCAGGCCTCCGAGGATGATGCGGTCGCCGCCGTCCTGCAGCAGGCTGAGCGGATCGCCCTTGAGGTAGAAGGCGTCGATGTTGGGCGTCGGGCGCCCGCCCGCCTGGGCGGCCTCGATCGTCGAGGCGTGCAGGCCGGAGGCGTTGAAGGTGTCCGCGTCATGGCCCGACGCCAGGGACGCGGCCGAGGCCATGCCGCCGCCCAGCGAGTGGCCGGTCAGGGTGACGTCCGCCTCGACGGCTGCCAGCCGCTGGCCGATGCGCAGGGCCTTGTCATAGTGCTCGGAGGACAGGCCCAGCGCCTGCTGGCCGTTGTTGAGCCAGTCCTCGCCCGCCTGGGAGCCGCGGAAGGCGACGACGTAGCGGGTCTGGCCGCCCTCGTTGCTGACATAGACGCGAGCGCGGAACTCGGAATCGGCGCGCTCCAGCAGGTCGGGCGTCAGCCGCAAGCGGTCCAGGTCGTCCGGTCCGGCCACGCGCCAGCCGTCCGGCGGCGAGGGGGTGTCGTTATAGACGTCGGCCGACAGCGCCAGATGCGTGCGCGCGGCGTCCAGATCGACGACATTGTCCGAACGGGCGGGGGCGGCCGCAGCCTGAGCCGGAACCGGCGCGGCGGGCGGCGGCGCCCAGTCCAGGGCGACGCGCGGATCATCGTCGAAGCGCGCCGCCGTGGGCGTCGTCTGAGGTTGGAACGATGTCGCGCCGATCCGGTCGATCTGCATGGTCGCCTCCCGATCCTATGCAGTCACCCTATCGCTGCTCGCCGAACCGCGCTGCTAGGGTCTTCCCTAGAGGTCTTCCCTAGAGGTCTTCCCTAGACTGGGGTCTTAACGCACCGCGCCTGCGTGCAGGGCCTGGTCGAAGGCGGCGCGGGCGGGGCGAGGCAAGGCGTCGACGCGCGCTGACAGCCATTCAGCGACGTCCTGGCCGGGAGCGGGCGGGGCGACGCCTGCGCCTTGAGCGAAGTCGGGCAGGGCCTTGGGGTTTTGCGACAACGCGGCGGCGATACCGCCGGTGAAGAAGCCGGCGTCCTCGGCGCGGGGATGCCAGACGCCACCGTCCTTCTGTTCAGAGGCGGACAGGGCGGGGACATCGGCCGTCAGCGTCGCCCATTGGCGTCCCAGACGCCCGCCTTCGCCGTTCTCCAGCATGGCCGCGGCGTAGGCCTGCAAGGCGCGGCGACCGCCGAGGCCGCTCTGAAGCTGGTTCGCGACGCCCGAAGGGTCGGCGTCCACGGCGCCGGACAGGGCGAGCAGGGACGTCGCATCAATCCGGGCGGCGGCCGCGATGAAGCTCTCGGTCGTGACGGCGGCGGAGGGCGTGGTTTCAGGCGTCTCGGGGGAGGAGTCGCAGGCGGTCAGCATGGTCAGGGTCGCCAGGATTGGAAGCCAACGGGGGGCAAGCAAGGCCGCGTCCTTTCCCTCCGGGCGCGGCCAGACTCTGAGGATCAGTTCAGGGGGATCCGCGTCACGGACTCCCAGCCCTCGTTGTAGCTGACTTCGGCAGGGCCGTCATAGGGGCGGCGGCCGTCCGCGCCGGTCGGGGTGGTCAGGGCCACAATGCTCTCGAATAGATCGGCCTGACCGCTCTGATACTGGCTCAGGGCCGTGTCGAAGACCTGGTCGCTCAGCCAGCCGGTCGCGTCGCTGACGCCCGGCCCCGGCAGCTTGCCGGTCGCGAAGCCGAAGATGGTCTTCAGAGTCTCGACGTTCTCGGCCGCGCCCTTGTTCACGCCCTCGAAGGCTTCATGCAGGGCGCCGGAGAAGTAGCCCATGCGCTCGGCGGCTGGGTAGAAGACGCCGCCGTCCTGCTGCGTCGGGGCGGTGAAGCGTTGCAGCATGTCGCCCTTCAGATCATTGCCGCGCGCCAGCTGGTCGACCAGGCCGCGGATGGTGTCGGCGCCGCCGTCCTGACCCAGGGTCTCCTGCAGGAAGGCGGTCATGCCCTTGCCGGCCTGATATTCCTGCTCCAGCGCGTCGACCACGCCGTTGATGTCGGACTTCAGCAAGCCCTCCATGCTGGCGCGGATTTCGTCGGCGGCGTCGCCGGTCCCGAGCGAGGGCGTCAGCACGCCGTTGGCGCCTGAGACGCTGGCCATCTGGCGCCCCGCCAGTTCGAACACCCGCGCCTTCAGCTCGGCGTCGGGGCTGGTGGCGGCGGCGTCGACGGCGGCGGCCAACGGCCCGGCGTCATAGCTGTAGGTCGGCACGCCGCCTTGCATGTTCGCGTACATGGTCTGCTGGGTTCCGGCCTCGAAAACGGCCGACAGCTGGGTGTCGTTCAAAGATGCATAGGCGGTGCTGAGCGCGGAGGCGTTGCCGCCCAGGCTGCCCAGCACATGAGCCACCGCCAGGCCTTCGGTGTCGCCCATGTCGGAAATCATCACGCCGCCCATGCCGTCGGCCTCGGTCGTCTGAGGCGCCAAGGCGGCGATGAAGTCGGTCTTTACGTCGGACGTCGCGTGGGCGGCGACGCCCTGCGCCAGCTCGATCTTCTGCTCGCGGTTGTCATAGGCGTTGTAGACGCGCTCCAGCTGGGTCGCGTCCAGCGAGCCGCCCAGCGTCGTGTGCAGGTCGCGGCGCTCGTCCACGTTCAACCCGCCGCCCATGCCGAGGAAGCCGGAGTTGTCGAGCTCGTCCGTCCACTTGTTCAGTTCGTCGTCGGACAGTTCGGAGACGACGGCGTTGCGCTCTTCCGCCGTCAGGCCGTTCAGCGTGGCGTTGATGTCCCGAAGGTCGCCCTGGGAGACGTCGTTGAAGAAGCCTTCGTCTAGGCGGTCGCGGATCGTGTCCAGCGCCTGATCGACCCGGTTGGTCGAGGGCGATCCAGCGACGGGGCCGCTGACGGGCGAGGCCAGGACGCGGGTGTCGACGGACGGCGAAAGAGGCGTGACGGTCATGACCGGCTCCTGCACGATGCGAGCGAATACTGGAGCGAGCCTATGGTCGGGACGGCGGCGGCATAAGCTGGGGGCGTCCTTAGCTAGGGACACCCCCTATGCCGGGCCGCCTGCGAACGGCGCCGCTAGGGAAAGCCCCCAGATTTCAGACGCACGAACAGACAGCAGAATGGCTGCACGGATCACCGCGTCTTCTGGAGCCGACCCATGTCTCTTGCCGCTTCCTCCGCCACCAGCCTGTCCGCCGCCGTCGGGGCGCGCGACGCCGCGCCCGCCCACACAGTTCGGGCGGGCGAGACCCTGTCCGGGATCGCCGAACGCTATGGCGTCAGCGTCGGCGACCTGCTGGCGGCGAACCGTCAGATCACCAATCCGAACCTGATCCATCCCGGCCAGACCGTGACGCTGCCGGTCGGCGCGGGGGAGGGGCGAGGCGCCGCGCAGGCCGAGGCGGCCGCCGTTCATACTGTGCGCGGGGGCGACACCCTGTCGGGCATCGCCCAGCAATACGGGATGAGTTGGCGCGAGCTGGCGGCGGACAACGGCATCGCCAATCCGTCGCTGATTCAGGTCGGTCAGCAGATCCGTCTGAACGGCGCGGCGCCCGAGACGGCGGCGCCGGTTTCCGAACCCGCCGCTGAAGCGACGCCCGCGACGGCGCAGGAAGGCGTCAATCCGAACCTGGGCGCGCTGTCGGCGCGCTATGAGACCGGCGGGCGCGGGCCCGGCACGGTGTCGTCCGGCTCGGGCGATCCCGGCGGGGTGTCCTACGGCTCCTATCAGCTGGCGGTGAACCGCAACCGGCCGCAGGAGTTCCTGGCCGCCGACGGGGCGCGCTGGGCCGATGAGTTCGGCGGGGTGGCGGCGGGCACGCGCGCCTTCTCCGACACCTGGCGCGCCATCGCCGCGCGCGAGCCGGAAGCCTTCCAGGCCGCGCAGCACGCCTTCATCGAGCGCACCCACTATGACGTGCAATCCGCCCGGATCGAGAATGCGGGCCTGGACGTCTCCAGCCGCTCGCATGCGCTTCAGGACGTGGTGTGGTCGACCTCGGTCCATCACGGCCCGAACACGGCGGTCGTCACCCGCGCCATGGCGGCGGTCGAGCGCCAGGGGATCGACGCTTCCAGCCCGGATTATGATCGGGCGCTGATCAACGCCGTCTATGACGAGCGCGGCCGTCGCGACGGCAACGGCGAACTGGCCTACTTCTCCAGCTCGCGCGCCGATGTTCAGGCGGGCGTGGCCCAGCGGTTCGAGGACGAGCGTCGCGACGCCCTGAACATGCTGGACGGCCGCTGAACGCATGACTGAACCCAGCGCCATCTCCGGCGCGAACGGCGCCTCGGCGGTTTCCGCCGGGGCGTCTTCTGCCGACAGCCGCGCATTGGCCGTCGGCGCCGCCGTTCAGGCGATGGCCGAACTGGCCGGCGCGGTTCTGCCCGATCCGGCGGACAGTGTGGATCGCGGCGTGGCCCTGTCCCAGGTCTGGGCCGAGCAGGGTCAGCAGGGCGGGGCGGTGGTCGGCGGCGACATGCGCGTGCTGGCCGCCCAGACCGGCCAGGCGGTCGCCGAGCGGCTGAGCGCCCTCTCTCCGATCGAGACGGGCCGGATCGACCGCGCCCTGACCGCCTTCGTGCGCGGTGTTCACGAGCACCCTCGCGACACGCCTTACCCGACTGCCCCAGCCGTAGTCGAC
>DJDA01000010.1 GCA_002430835.1 Brevundimonas sp. UBA5936 | reverse complement strand
TTCCGCCGCGCCCTGGCCATCCAGCCGGACGACGCCCAGAGCTGGGCGCGGCTGGGCGAGAGCCTGGTGCGGGCCAATGACGGCGCGGTCGACGGCGACGCCGAGGCGGCCTTCCGCCAGGCGGTCAAGCTGGACCCCGACCAGTTGGGCGCGCGCTTCTATCTGGGCGAGGCCGCTCTGGCGCGCGGCGACCGGGCTGAGGCCGAAGCCATGTGGACGCCGCTGATCGCTGTGCTGGCGCCCTCGGATCCGCGCCGCGCCGACCTGCAGAATCGCCTGGCCGAGGCCGCCCGATGAGCCGTTGGCCCGCCCTTAACCTCGCCCTATACGCGGTGGTGTTTTCCGCCGTCCCCGGATCGTCGACATGAGCTGGTTGCCCAAATCGCCCAAGGCGCGCCGCCGCCTGTGGGTCGTCATCGCTGCGGCGCCGGTGCTGGCGCTGGCCGTCGGCCTGTCGCTGTGGGCGATGAAGGACAATGTGACCTTCTTCTACTCCCCCTCGGAGGTGACGCCGCAGAAGGTTCCGGCCGGCCAGATGATCCGCCTGGGCGGTCTGGTCGAGGCGGGCAGCGTGCACAAGGCCGCCGACGGCTCCGTCGTCTTCGTCGTCACCGACAACGGGGCGACGGCGCAGGTGATCTATCACGGCGACCTGCCCGACCTGTTCCGCGAGGGGCAGGGCATTGTGGCGCAGGGCGCCTTCCGCCCCGACCGCACCTTCGAGGCCAGCCAGGTGCTGGCCAAGCACGACGAGACCTATATGCCGCGCGAAGTCGCCGACCGGCTGAAGGAAAAGGGCGAGTGGCGGCCCGAGGGCGACGAGGCCGCGCCCGCCGCCGCAACCGTCCAGCAGGGGGCCTAAGCCTTGATCGTCGAACTGGGCTCCTTCGCCCTGATCCTGGCGCTGGTGCTGTCGGCGCTCAGCCTGGCGCTGACCACGGCGGGCCGTCTGCGGCTCAGCCCTGTGCTGGCCGGGGCGGGGGGCGGCGCCATGCTGGCCTCGGCCGCGGCGATCGCCCTGGCCTTCGCCGCCCTGATCTACGCCTTCGTGGTGTCGGACTTCTCGGTGTCGAACGTGGCCATGAACAGCCACACCGACAAGCCGGTCTTCTACAAGGTCGCCGCCGCCTGGGGCAGCCATGAGGGCTCGCTGCTGCTGTGGTGTCTGGTGATGACGGTCTTCGGCGGGGCGCTGGCGTTGGCGCGCGGCCTGCCGTTCGGGCTGAAGACCTCGGCCGTGGCCGTGCAGGCGGCCCTGTCGAGCCTGTTCCTGGCCTTCGCCGCCTTCACCTCCAACCCCTTCTTCCGGCTGGACCCGGCGCCGGTGCAGGGCGCATCCCTGAACCCCCTGCTGCAGGATCCGGCGCTGGCGGTGCACCCGCCGCTGCTCTACGGCGGCTATGTCGGGTTTTCGGTCTGCTTCTCCCTGGCGGTCGCCGCCCTGATCGAGAAGCGCGTCGATCCGGCCTGGGGCCGCTGGGTGCGGCCGTGGGCGCTGGCGTCCTGGGCCCTGCTGACCGTCGGCATCGCGCTGGGCTCCTTCTGGGCCTATTACGAACTGGGCTGGGGCGGCTGGTGGTTCTGGGATCCGGTCGAGAACGCCAGCTTCATGCCGTGGCTGGCGGGCGCGGCCCTGCTGCACTCGGCCATCGTCACCGAGCGGCGCGGGGCGCTGGCGGGCTGGACGGTCTTCCTGGCGATCCTGGCCTTCACCTTCTCCATGCTGGGCGCGTTTCTGGTGCGCTCGGGCGTGCTGACCAGCGTCCACGCCTTCGCGGTCGATCCCCAGCGGGGGATGATGCTGCTCGCCATTCTGGGCGTCGCGGCGGGCGCGGCCTTCATTCTGTTCGCTCTTCGCGCCCCGGCCATCCGTTCCGGCGCCGCCTTCGCGCCGGTCAGCCGCGAGGGGACGCTGGTGCTGAACAACCTGTTCCTGACAGCGGCGGCGGCGACGGTGCTGCTCGGCACCCTCTATCCGCTGATCCTCGAGGCGGCGACGGGGGCGACCATCTCGGTCGGCCCGCCCTATTTCAACGCCGTCTTCAATCCGCTGATGATCGTGGCCTGTCTGATCCTGCCCGCCGGGCCGCTGCTGGCGTGGAAGCGGGGCGATCTGAAGGGCGCCTTGCAGCGCCTGTGGCTGGCCGCCGCTCTGGCGATCGCCGCCGCCTTCGCCGCCTTCTTCCTGTTCGAGCCCAAGAAGGCGCTGGCCGCCGCAGGGCTGGGCGTCGGGGCGTGGCTGATCTGTGGGGCGCTGGCGGAGCTGGGCGTGCGCACCAAGGCCTTACGCGCGCCCTTGGCCGAGACGCTGCGCCGCGCCAAGGGCCTGCCGCTGGGCGCCTGGGGCATGGCGCTGGCTCACGCCGGTCTGGGCGTCTTAATTCTGGGGGCCGTGGTCGAGACCAGTTTCAAGGCCGAGGCCGCGCTGGCCCTGCCGCTGGGCGGGGAAGTCGCCGCCGGGCCGTGGAAGGCGCGGCTGGATGCGGTGCAGGTCATCGAAGGGCCGAACTACCTGGCCGAGCAGGGCCGCCTGACCATCATGCCGGTCAACGGCCGCGCGCCCGAACGCGTCATCACCGCCGAGCGCCGCTTCTTCCCGGCGGGCGGCCAGACGACGACCGAGGTCGGCCTCGACTTCCGCGGTCTGGACGATGTCTACGCGGTCATGGGCGACCGCGCGGCGACCGACGACGGCGAGCGCGCCTGGATCGTGCGCATCTACTACAATCCCTGGGCGCGGCTCATCTTCCTGGGACCGGCGCTGATGGCGCTGGGCGGGCTGATCTCCCTGCTGGACCGGCGCCTGCGCGTCGGGGCGGGCTCGCGCGTGAAGAAGGCCGCCCAGCCGGTCGAGCCGGTCGAGGCGCAGGCGTGAAGCGCGCCGCCGCCCTGTTCGCCGCCGTCCTGCTGGGCGGCGCCGCCGGGCCCGCGCTGGACGCGCCGCCGCCCGCGCCTGACCCGCCCCCGGCCGAGCCGGCTGGCGCAGCCCGGGCCCGCGCCCTGGTTGGCG
>DJDA01000067.1 GCA_002430835.1 Brevundimonas sp. UBA5936 | reverse complement strand
GCGCGCGAACCGGCGGGCGACCTGCCCGCCCTGCTGCCCGACCGTCCGGTCCGCCGCCTTCCCGTCTACGCCGCCTTCGAGACACACACGGCCGCGCCAGAACCCTTCGATGCAGTCATGCTCCACTCCCCCCGCGCCGCCCGCGCCCTGGCGGCCGACCTGCCTCGCGCCGCCTCATCCGCCCGCATCGCCATCTGCATCTCCGAAGCGGCCGCCACGCCCTTGCACCCCTTCGATTTCGCCGAAATCCGCATCGCCGCCACACCAGACGAACCGGGGATGCTATCGGCTCTTGGCAAGCCCGCCGCTCCCGTATAAAGAGCCCTCCTCGCTCGCTCGCGCCTCCATACGCGGACGACGCCGGGGCCGCTTTAGCTCAGCTGGTAGAGCACCTCATTCGTAATGAGGGGGTCAGGTGTTCGAGTCACCTAAGCGGCACCACCTTTCCAGAGCACCACTAGCTTGACGCCCGGCCGGGATAAGCCAGAAGGCGCTTCCGCTTGGGAGTTGCGTGGGTTCCCACTGGGAAGCGCTTTGAGCCGCTATCTGCAGCCCTCACGTTTCTGAAATCATCTTTCACCAGATGGCGATGAATCGTGAACCGCTTAGGCAGCTACTGCTGCGTTCAAGCGCCTCACGATGCTAATGATCTCTTTGGCCTTCTCGACGCCAAAGACCCCAACGATCCCTTGGTCATCGATGTCAGTAAACGGGCTCTCGTAGAACATCTCTGGGTCGATTAGCCCGTTCTCGCTAAGGGCGTTCACGATCATATCGATGAACTCGATCTGATTGGCTGAAACAGCCTTGTCCGAGATGAAGTCGCTAAAGGCCCCTTTCGCTGCGGCACGGTCAAACCCAACCAGAGAGCGTAAGAACGCTCCAAGGCCGCCTTCATTTTGAACTTCTACGATATCGCCTTCGTTCGCGATGCCGTTCTCTAAGAAGATCCGTTCGATTTCGGAGATATCGAGCGGAGTGAGCTGCTCGCCCCGGCGAATTTTCTGGATCGTAATGTGATCCTTGTGCTGCTCGGCGAATGCTCGGGCCTTCTTTCTGAACCTGGCCTTGTCAAAGCCCGAACCCACTTGCGGCAAGTCGATAGTCGTTGAGACGCCGATCTCATCCTCGAAGTCGGTCGTGACCAGCTTGCGTTCTTCAGGCTGGATGAGCTCAACCAAGGCCCGCAGCTTCCGGCGAACCTGCTCGAGCATCGCAATCGTTACATCAGGCCAATATTCATCGGTCTGGATCTCGAGGATCAGCTCGATCTCCTTCGCGACCAGAGGCACGTTTTGCAAACGTTCAAGCGCTGAAGCGATGTCGCGGATACGCTTTTGTGATTGGCTAAAAGCCGCATCTTTCTTCAGCAGCGCGATCTGCGCCCGGAGAATGAGAAGGTCGAACTGCTTGGCAGGCAGGCTGTCGTCTTTGAAGGCCGTAGGCAGGCCCGCCAACTCTGACTTCAGAGCATTGATGGCTTCGGCATCCAGGACATCCCATGCCTCTTGCGCCTGGAAGCGCTCAACGGCCCGACGGTGCGGGCGCACGATGAAATTGTCCGGATTGATCCCTGAAACTTCCGCCCGAAGCCGCTCAATCAAGCTGCGTCGCAGTTCCCGGTCTTCGTCTTTATCGCTGTTGATCTCGGTGATCAGATCAAGGCGCGACTTGAACAGGCGCTCTCCGATGGGAGCCGCCATCGAGGGCTCGACCATGTTCGGGTTCTCGCCGAAGAACTCCAGGTTCTGGCAGTAGTCGAAGATGATGAACTCCTCCTTGTCCTGCGAAGGGCCGAAGAGGTTGGGGCAAAGGCGCGTGCCTCGCCCGACCATCTGCCAGAACTTGGTCTTGGATCGTACCGGCTTGAAGAAGACAAGATTCACCACCTCCGGCACATCGATACCCGTGTCGAGCATATCGACCGAGACCGCGATCTGCGGGAACTTATCGGAGTCTGAAAAATCGTCGATCAATGACTGGGCATAGGGCACGGAATAGTCGATCAGCCGCGCAAACTGGCCCGCCAGATGGGGGTAGTTGGCGTCGAACCGCTGCACGATGAACTGGGCATGCAGGCTTGAGCGCGCAAAGATGATGGTCTTGCCGAGCTTGTCGCCGCCCTCAACCTTAATGCCTTCCGACATCAGCTGCGCCAGCACCTTGTCCACGGTATCGATGTTGAACAGCCACTTGTTCAGATCGGCAGCTTCAACCCGGTCGGGAATTTCTCCGTCCTCACTCCATTCCAGGGCATCCCACTCTTCTTTCTCTTCGTCAGAAAGCTGATCGTAAGAGATGCCTTGGCGCTGGAACTTCAGGGGGACCGAAATCCCCTTGGGCGGCACGAGATAGCCATCCCTGACCGCATCCTCGAGGTCGTAGGCATCGGTCGGAACGCCCTTTTCCAGCTCAAACAGCGAATAGGTGTCGCGGTCGATTTCATCGCGCGGCGTGGCGGTCAAGCCCAGCAACAAGCTGTCGAAATAAGAGAAGATCGCCCGATACTTACGATAAACTGAACGGTGCGCCTCATCGATGACGATCAGGTCGAAATGGCCCGGACCAAAACGGCGCTGCCCATTGGTCATTTCCTCGATCTGGCCCATCATCGTCGGATATGTGGAGACCAGAACCCGAGCGCCCTTGTGGTCGTTATTCGTGCCGTGGTGGCTCTCCAACAGGTTGGCGATGGGCGCAGAGGGCAGGTGCGCCTTGAACGCATTCTGCGCCTGCTTCACCAAGGCCACGCGGTCAGCCAGGAACAGCACACGACGCACCAGATTGGCCCGCATGAGCTGATCGATCAGGGCAATCACGGTGCGGGTCTTGCCCGAGCCGGTCGCCATAACCAGCAAGGCCTTGCGCTGGCGGTCCTTCTCGAAGGTTTCGCCGACACGGCGGATGGCGCGGGTTTGATAGGGACGGCCCGCGATCACACCATCGATCGCCTCTCGTGACAGAGGCTTGCGGGTCTCGCGTCGCTGGATCAGAAGCTCCAACTCATCTCGCTTCAAGAAGCCAGAGATGCGGCGCGGCGGATAGAATTTGTCATCCCAGATCCAATGCTCATAACCGTTAGAGCAGAAGATCACAGGGCGCTGGCCATAGGTCGCTTCCAGACAATCGGCATACAGCTTGGCCTGCTGCTGGCCAACCAGGGCGTCCTTCTTGGTGCGCTTTGCCTCGATCAGGGCAAGGGGTTTGCCGTCATGCCCCCATAGGACATAGTCAACGAACCCGTCGCCCGATGTGCTGGGCATGCCTTTGACCGGGAACTCGCGGTCGCGTTCCTGATCCAGCGGCCAACCCGCTTCTGCAAGCAACAGGTCGATATAGCGGTCGCGGGTTTCGGCCTCGGCATAGTCGTGAGTATCGGGGCGCGACTGGTTGGCTTGGCGCAGAGCCGTGAATTCGGCCTTGAGGGCGGCCAGCTCAGCCTCTGCGGCCAGGCGCGCCTCCTCTGACGCCATGCGGGCGGCTTCGGCCTCTTCGCGCTTTTGGCGCTCTTCGTCACGGCGCTGGCTGAGCTTTTTGATCTCGGCCACAGTGCTGGCGGAAATGGTCAGCGAGGCTTGCAGCTTGCCAGCATCAAACTTCGCTCCGGCATCGGGGTGGCTGCCCTTGGCATAGGTCCGCGCCAGCCAATAGGTCAGGTGAAACAGCTCGGCCAAGGTGGCGGCTGCGTCCTGTGCCGTAAGCTGTCGGCCCGAGTCATGAGCGGCGCGGTTGCCCTGATTTTTGACGTAGTGGGCCTTGGTCACCAAGCTGGAGCCGATCAACTGCGTCAGGCTGGGCTCGGCGATCAGCGCGGCCAGTTCCCGCGCATAGGGCCGTTTTAGACTGCGCTCATGCAGATAGAGCCAGTTGACCGCCGTCTCTAAGGTCAGACGCGCCCAGAAACAGGCCCCGCGCGGGTCCGACAGCGCCAACTGCTCCGCCTTGGCCACATGGTTGAACAGTTCGGGAAACTCGGGCTTTAGAAACGCGAACTGGCTCATGGGCAAAGTCCTCAACGGGCGGGCAAATTTAGGCTCGTAAAATCAATACCAAGGTTACAGTTTGACCGCATCTTCACAAGACAAGCCCCGCACCAGAGATTGGCACGGGGCAGGCAAATTAGAGTTTGCCTTCAAAGGCAGCCGATTGGAGTGAGGCAAATAGCGCTATGCAACTTGTCAAAGAAGCAGCTTGCTTATTCGCTTCGCACCTAATCCTTTCTATCTTGGTAGCGTATTCGTTCTGCACTTCCCGAGGCGGCGCAAGTGCTTTCAATGCCTTGAGCTTACCTACATTGATGCCAGCCATAATCGCTCCACCAGAGATTAGATCAATCTGATGGGATAATTTTTGGCTGTAGTGAAATTGGTCTGCAAGAAATATCGGATTATGACGGCTCTGATCTACTCGAACACGCAGCAGATCTGAGTGCATTACGCCAACGCCAAGATGATCTGGATATACAGCGCAATTTCCGACAGTGCCCTTACGCGTCATGACAATGTCATTTGCTTCAAGGGAGTACGATTGCAGTTCTCTGAATTTTTTTTCGCTTACGTATTCGTGCGTCGGGATAGAGAATGCCTTGTTAACTTGCTTGATGCCCCACAGAGGAACACCTTCGGTCTGAAATTCCGACTTCAATAACTGCGTGCCAAACGGCCCACATTTGATGTCATCTTTATCGGCGACAAAATCTGTAAGCAGCACTTCCGGCCAATCAGAATGGTGTGCCCCGAACATCTCCTGAAACACAGCTTGCCCGAGGGTATTTAGTTTTTCGAGCACGCGGGCGCGCAGACGGCGCAGGGCGTCCGCCTGATCCAATATCCCCGCAATCCGCTTTTGCTCTTCACGCGGCGGAAGCGGGATTTCATACGCCGCCAAATCCGACAATCGAATGTTCTTAATGCCGATTCCATTAGAACTGCTCGCCCATTTACGAAACGCCGGTTCTCGAAAATAATGGGCTAGATAGTTAGCATCGACTTTTTCCGGACGCGCACGAACAACAGCAAGAAATGCGCCGAAGCTACCTCGCCAAGTCGTTTTCAAAAGTGCTGATTTTCCTAGAACATTTGCACTACCCGAAGACATACACATAACGATGTCGCCGGACCGTAAGATTTGTTTTTCGGATACAAAATTTGGACTCAAATACACCAAGTCCTCATCGAGAATTAATACATCTTGTATGTTCCCTGCACGCAGGATGGGAATCGTATCGCTCCGCTCACTGCCCACATCCGCTTTGCTAAAAGTGACACCGCGCACCACATCAGCGACGTCAGACAGCTTCACATGTGGCCAGGTCATCCCAGCATCTCCTCTAGACGCTTCAGGCCTTCCGCAATCTCACCCTCCAACCCACGCAGCTCACCAATGATCTCGGCAGGCGATTGGTGCGCGACCTCCTCGTGCTCAATCTCTTTGTAGCGGTTGAGAGACAGATCATAGGCACCGCCCTCGGCGATCTCTGACTTAGGCACCATAAAGCTCTGCGCCGTGCGGGGGCGCTCGACCTCCATCCCTATCGCGTTCCAGCGCACCAGAATGTCCGGCAGGTTATTCTTGGCATGTTCAGCCTCGGCCAGAGCCACAGCCGGCCCGACGCCCAGCTTGCTCTCGTCCAGCAACGGCGTACGCTTGTCGTCCAGGCTATAGCCATCCGCAGTCATGTCATAGAACCAGACATCCTCAGTGCCGCCGACACCTGTCTTGGTGAAGATGACAATGGCGCATGACACACCCGCATAGGGACGGAAGACGCCCGAAGGCAGTTTGATAATCGCCTCCAGCTTGTGCTTTTCGACCAGCTCCTTGCGGATCGCCTTGTGCGCGGTGCTCGATCCAAACAGCACACCATCTGGCACAATCACTGCTGCCCGACCGCCCGTTCGCAGCAGGCGCAGGAAGAGAGCCACAAACAGCAGTTCGGTCTTCTTGGTCTTGGCCAGCTTCAGCAGATCCTTGGCCGTGGTGTCGTAATCCAGAGACCCCGCAAATGGCGGATTGGCCAGGATCAGCGAGTATTTGCCCGCATCACCATTATGCTCTTCGGCCAGGCTGTCACGATAGGAGACATTTGCGTTCTCGATACCGTGCAGCACCATATTCATCGCGCCGATGCGTAGCATGGTGTTGTCAAAGTCGAAGCCGTGGAACATCCCGTTGTGGAAATGATCGCGGGTCTCCTTGTTGCGCAGCATCTGGGGATGGTGGTCGCGGATGTATTCAGCCGCCTCGACCAGGAAGCCGCAGGTGCCCGCCGCCGGATCGGTGATCACGTCATTGGACTGAGGGGCCATAAGGTTGACCATCAGCTTGATGATATGGCGCGGCGTGCGGAACTGGCCGTTGGTGCCTGCGGTGGCGATCTTGCCCAGCATATATTCATAGACATCGCCCTTGGTATCGCGATCGTCCATCTCGATCTGGCCGAGCATTTCGACCACGCGCGCCAAAAGGCTGGCGTTGGAAAAACCCAGTCGAGCGTCCTTCATATGAGCGCCGTAAGACGAGCCTGTTTCACCCAGTTGGCGCAAGAAGGGGAAGACGTGCTCATCAACGACGCGCATCATTTCTCGCGCTTCGAAATGCTTGAAACGCGACCACCGCAGATTGCTATAGGGCTCACCCTTGTCGTCGGCTCCTTCTGGGAAGATACGACGCGCAACAGGCTTGCCGAGCGCCTCAGCCTTGCTCTCCTCAAGGGTTTGAATGTCATCAAGACGCTTGATGAACATGAGGAAGGTCAGCTGCTCGATCACCGCCAGGGGGTTGGACACCCCGCCCGACCAGAAGGCATTCCAGATCGCGTCGATCTGATTGCGGATGTGACCTGTAAGCATTTCTAAGCCTGAAATTATTTGCTGGCGAAGCGCTACCTTCCGCCCATGACAAACTCAACGAGCGTCGAGCCTATCGCTGTCAGATTGGCCGGAATTCACCAAAGCGCAGATAACGGCATCTTATATGAAGCCCATACGAAGGTGCTGATGGGCCAAGTCTAAATGGCGACCTGAACCATCCCTGACCACCGCCGACAGGCGGGACCGACCATCTATCCGACCCGAGCTCTCCGGCACTTCGCCCGAGGGCTTTTTCATGCCTGAAGGACACCTGCCCCATGCTCTGCCTGAACACGCATCCGCACGCTCGCCAGGCGTCAAGCCGCCAGGGCGCGGAGCGGTCGGCTCAGGGCAAAGTCGGATGGGGCGAAGCTGCGGACCTCGTGGTTGCCGCGATAGAGGTCGATGCGCTCCAGACGCGGCCAGTCGCGCGCGACCTTCTTCAGGCCCCGCACGGCCTCGATCTCGGTGGCGCCGGGCAGGACGCACAGCTCGGGCGTGATCGCCTCGGGCGTGTGGATCAGACAATAGAAGACGTCCATGGGCGCGCTCCCGACCTTCAGTCGCCGTCCCCTTGCCGAAGATTGATGACAGGCAGGCGCTTGAAAATGCGACGCTTTGGAGAAGTCGCATCAACGATGCTCGACCTGAGAGGTCGCGCCCACGACAGAAGCCGCCTTGCACGTATAAGCATATCTTTATATGTCTGACGGCATCATCGTCACGCAGGAGCCTGCCTTGGCCCGTTCGTCGTTCCTCTTCACCTCCGAGAGCGTCTCGGAAGGCCATCCCGACAAGGTTGCGGATCAGATTTCCGACGCCGTCGTCGACCTGTTCCTGTCCAAGGATCCCGAAGCGCGGGTGGCCTGTGAAACCCTGACGACGACCAATCTGGTGGTTCTGGCCGGCGAGATCCGCGGCAAGGGCATCATGAACGCCGAGGGCGAGTGGGCGCCGGGCGTTCAGCAGGAAATCGAAGCTGCGGTGCGCGGCGTGGTGCGCGACATCGGCTATGAGCAGGACGGCTTCCACTGGAAGACCTTCCGCTTCGAGAACAACCTGCACCCGCAGTCGGCCCACATCGCCCAGGGCGTCGACGCCGGCGAAGACAAGGACGAGGGCGCGGGCGACCAGGGCATCATGTTCGGCTACGCCTCGAACGAGACGCCCGAGCTGATGCCGGCCACCCTGCAGTACAGCCACAACATCCTGAAGGCCCTGGCCGACGCCCGTCACGCCGGGACCGAGCCGGGCCTGGAGCCCGACGCCAAGAGCCAGGTGACGCTGCACTATGAAGACGGCCGCCCGGTGCGCGCGACCTCCATCGTCGTCTCGACCCAGCACAAGGCCAATCTGAGCCAGGATCAGGTCGCGGCCATCGTGAAGCCCTATGTCGAGAAGGTGCTGCCGCAGGGCTTCATCACCGCCGACACCGAGTGGCACATCAACCCGACCGGCACCTTCGTCATCGGCGGCCCGGACGGCGACGCCGGCCTGACCGGGCGCAAGATCATCGTCGACACCTACGGCGGCGCGGCCCCGCACGGCGGCGGCGCCTTTTCGGGCAAGGATCCGACCAAGGTCGACCGCTCGGCCGCCTACGCCTGCCGCTACCTGGCCAAGAACGTGGTCGCGGCGGGCCTGGCCGACCGCTGCACCATCCAGATCAGCTACGCCATCGGCGTGTCCAAGCCCCTGTCGGTCCACGTCGACCTGCACGGCACGGGCAAGATCGACGAGGCGGTGCTGGAGGCCGAACTGCCCCGTCTGATCGGCGGCGCCTCGCCGCGCGCCATCCGCGAGCATCTGGGCCTGAACAAGCCCATCTATCGCCGCACCGCCGCCTATGGCCATTTCGGCCGCACGCCGGACGCCGACGGCGGCTTCTCCTGGGAAAAGACCGACCTGGTCGACGCCCTCAAGGCCCTGGCCGCCTGAGACCTCTAAGCGGCTGAAAATACAGCCTGAAACGGGGGCGTCGCGGATCGGTTCGCGGCGCCCTCGACGCATTGGCGGACCGGCGTCCCAATCCCGCGCTTGCATCGCAGCGCGTCTGGTCCTTTAAGCGCGCCGAACGCCTCCCCCAAGCGTCCCCTGACCCTTGCGTCTCCTGAAAGGATTCACCGACCGATGAGCAAGCCCGCCCCCAAGAAAGTCGTCCTCGCCTATTCGGGCGGGCTGGACACGTCGATCATCCTGAAGTGGCTGCAGGAGGAATACGGCGCCGAGGTCGTGACCTTCACCGCCGACCTGGGCCAGGGCGAAGAGCTCGCCCCCGCCAAGGAGAAGGCGCTGAAGCTGGGCATCAAGCCCGAGAACATCTTCATCGACGACCTGCGCGAAGAGTTCGTGCGCGACTTCGTCTTCCCGATGTTCCGCGCCAACACCGTCTATGAGGGCCAGTATCTGCTGGGCACCTCGATCGCGCGCCCGCTGATCTCCAAGCGCCAGATCGAGATCGCGCGCATGGTCGGCGCCGACGCCGTCTGTCACGGCGCCACCGGCAAGGGCAACGACCAGGTCCGCTTCGAGCTGGGCTATTATGCGCTGGAGCCCGACATCCGCGTCATCGCCCCCTGGCGCGAGTGGGACTTCAAGTCCCGCGAGGCCCTGCTGGACTTCGCCGAGAAGCACCAGATCCCGATCTCCAAGGACAAGCGCGGCGAGGCCCCCTTCTCGGTCGACGCCAACCTTCTGCACTCCTCGTCCGAGGGCAAGGTGCTGGAAGACCCGGCCGTCGAGGCGCCCGAGTTCGTGCACCAGCGCACCATCTCGCCCGAAGCCGCCCCGGACACGCCGACCGTCATCACCATCGCCTATGAAAAGGGCGATCCGGTCGCCATCGACGGCGAGGCCCTGTCGCCCGCCGCCCTGCTGACCAAGCTGAACCAGCTGGGCCACGACAATGGGATCGGCCGTCTGGACATGGTCGAGAACCGCTTCATCGGCATGAAGTCGCGCGGCGTCTATGAGACCCCGGGCGGGACCATCCTGCTGGCCGCCCACCGCGGCATGGAGTCGATCACGCTCGATCGCGGCGCCATGCACCTGAAGGACGAGCTGATGCCGAAATACGCCTCGCTCATCTACAACGGCTTCTGGTTCAGCCCCGAGCGCGAGATGCTGCAGGCCGCCATCGACCACAGCCAGCAAAAGGTTTCGGGCGTGGTCCGCGTCAAGCTCTACAAGGGCAACGTCACCATCATCGGCCGCGAAAGCCCCAACAGCCTGTACGACCAGGATCTGGTGACCTTCGAGGAAGGCGTCCAGGCCTATGACCACAAGGACGCCGAGGGCTTCATCAAGCTGAACGCCCTGCGCCTGCGCGTCCTGGCCAAGCGGGACGGCCGCAAGGGCTAAGCCGCCCCTGACAACCCAAGCCTACCGGGGCCGGGCGATTCTCAGGATCGCCCGGCTTCTGTCATCCGTGACCCAGATGGAGCCGTCCGGCGCCGTCGCCATCGTCACCGGCGAGCCGCGCGGATGGCGCCCGGCGACCTTGTCCCAGCCCGGCGTCAGCACCTTGCCGTTCACGCTGGGCGCCCCGGCCGGATAGGGCAGCGCCCCGCGCGGATAGACGGCGTAGCGACCGCCGATGTCGGTCAGGGGCCGGCCCTCCTCGTCCGTCTCGACCGCCACGATGCGTCCGGCCGCGCGGCGAAAGCCGTGCCAGGTCATCAACAGCCGTCCCTGCAGCTCAGGGAACATCGCCCCGTCGTAATAGATCAGGTCCAGCGGCGCGGCGTGCGGCGGCAGCAGGGCGATCGGCTTCTCGCGTTCCCCACAGCGCGCCTGACGCGCGGGCCAGCCCGGCAGGGGCGTGGCCAGATCGACGCAATAGGGCCAGCCGTAATGGCGCCCCTGGGTCAGCACGTTCACCTCGTCATACGGATGGTTCGGCGTGTCCAGATCGACCGAATTCTCGGCCTGAAGCACCGTCCCCGACGCATGGCGCACCAGGGCGATGGAGTTCCTCAGTCCGCTGGCGAAGACGGTGCTGTCTTCCGCCCAGCGGCCGTTCCCCTGATAGGCGTGCCGCCGCACCTGCGCCGTCGCAGCGTCCTCAACGCAGGCGCCGCGCGCATCCGTCTTCGGCTTGCCCGCCGCATCCAGACAGCGGTCGCTGGGCGCCCCGACATTGACCAGCAGGTCGCCGTTCCCGTCGAAGACGAAGCTGGACAGCGGGTGGCGGTTGTCGTGCAGCCGGTTGTCCGGCAGGTCGCCGATGACGGTGCGGACGCTGGCCTGGGCATCGGCCGCGTCGGGGTCCAGCGTCAGGATGCGGTTCATCTCGGACACATAGATCCGCCCGTCCGGTCCGCGCTTGACCGTGTGCGGCATCGATAGTCCGCCCGCCAGCCGTCGCCAGCGCGCCGCGCCGTCGGCCGCAAACGACAGCCGCCACACCGCCCCCTTGCCCGCCTCCCAGGCGCCCAGGTCCGTGACCAGCCAGTCGCCGCCCTCCAGCGGCATGAGGCCGCGCGGCATCCGCGGCCCGTCCTGGCCCGCCCCCTGCCACACCAGACCGAGGCAATAGCCGGGCGCCATCCGCACCCCGGTCGCCGGGCGTCCGTCGCAGTCGCCCTCGACGGCGTAGCTCCGCGCCCCCGCCTGAGCGCGGGCGTCGCCCGGCGTCAGGCCGATCGTCAGCGTCAGGGCTGAGGCGAAGACGACGGAGAAGGCGGAAGCGGCGCGCAGGATCGGTTTCATTCCCGCATGCTGACGCTTGCGCTCGCCCGGTGGCAAGGCCAACTTGCGCTCATCTCCGGTCGATCGTCCGGCGTATCCCTATTGACGGCTTCGGCCGTCGCCAGCCGGAGTTCTCCGTTGAACCGTCTTTCTCTCGCCGCCGCCGCGGCGCTGACCCTGTTCGCCGCCCCCGCCTTCGCCGCCGTTCAGGATCCGCCGCCGCCCGTCCCGATGATCACCGCCGAGCCCGCCCCCTCGCCCGAGGAAGCCGCCTTCCAGATCAAGGGCGACGCCTTCAACGTCGAAGCCGAACGCATGGGCGCAGAACTCGAGACGATCATGGACGACGCCAGCCTGGACGGCGCGACCAAGAAGGCCCGCACCGATGCGGTCCTGACCCAATACGAGCCCAAGTTCGCCGCCTTCGCCGACGAATACGGCGCCTTCCTGCGCCAGATGGCCGAAAAGCCTGAGAACGCTGAGAAGAAGACGGAAATTCTGGCCGTCGCTGACGCCGCCTCGGCTCAACTGCGGGGCCTGCCCGCCCAGATCCGCACGGCGATCGAGGCCGCCCTGGCCGCCCCGCCGGCTCCGCCCGCTGTCGACTAAGGCGCCGGATTTCGAGATCGCGCCTTACCGCGATTTCACTTGAGCCGATCCCTCCTTCGGCGGACCCTGCGCGGCGTCCGTCGAAGGAGCTTCGTCATGACCCGCGCCCTCCCCCTCGCCTCGCTCTCCCTGGCCGCCGCCCTGGCGCTGCTGCCGGTCTCGGCCGCCGTGGCCGAAGAGCAGAAGACCCCCGCCGATACCCGTCTGGAAGCCGCCGCCGCCGTCTTCGAACAGAAGATGGAGGAGTTCGGCGCCCGCGCCGAGCGCATCCAGGCCGATCCCAGCCTGACCGAAACGCAGAAGAGCCTGCGCGTCATCGCCCTGTGGTCCGACTATCAACCCCACGTCGTCGACTTCACCGCCGAGGCCACCCGCCAGGCCGGCCAGATCGCCGAGGCGGCCCTGGCCGAGATCGACGTCGAAGCCATCGTCCGCGAGGCCATGGCCGAGGTCGAACCTGTGGTTCACGGCCTGACGACCAACGGGGCCTGGGCGCAGATCGACCCCGAACAGATGGTCACCTACGGCCTGGTGGCTCAGTACGGCTTCGACCTGGCCCTGGACGCCCTGGAGGAGACCGCCCTGGCGGCGCCGCTGGACTCCGACGGCCCGGTCCCCTGCCCCGCCTGAGTTGAACAGCCTGAGTTGAACAGCCTGAGTTGAACGGCCTGGGTTCAGACCCGGCTTGACCTGAGCTCGCTTGCGCCCGAAAGGGCCTTATGGCCGCGCTTCCTGTCGATCCGCATCTGTACCTGGCTTTTCTCGGCGTCATGGCCGTGATGGCGGTGACGCCCGGCCCGGCCAACATCTTCGCTGTCGCCACCGGCATGGAGAAAGGCAAGGCCGCCGCCCTGACCGCCGTCCTGGGCATGAACACCGCCACCCTGGTCTGGTTCGGGGCCGCCGCCCTGGGCCTGGGCGCCCTGGTGATCGCCTTCCCCCAGGTCTTCCGCGTCGTCGCCGTCCTGGGCGCCCTCTATGTCGCCTGGCTGGGGATCAAGGCCCTGCGCGGGGCCTTCGCCACCGCCGCCGAGCCTTCGCACATCGAGGTCAAGCGTGGGCGCAGCGCCCTGGTCGACGGCTTCATGGTCCAGATCGCCAACCCCAAGGCCATCCTCTTCTTCACCGCCGTCCTGCCGCCCTTCCTGGACATCAACCGCCCGCTGGCGCCGCAGCTGGCCCTGTTCGCCGTGACCACCGTCGGCATGGACGGCCTGTCGATGTGCGCCTACGGCCTGGGCGGGGCGGCCCTGGCGCGACAGATGACCGCGCCGCGTTTCCGCAAGGGTTTCGGCATTGTGGTCGGATGCCTTCTGCTCCTCGCCGCCGTTCTCATCGTCTCGCGTCTGTGATGGGCGCGGGATGAGCGGTTTGGAACTTGACCATTCACCCCTCGTTCAGACCGACGGGCGTTCAATGAACGCTCAAGGAGAGTTTTCCATGATGAAGCTTCGCAAAACCCCGGTGCTGATCGCCCTGGCGGGCGCGCTCGCCCTGGGCGCCTGCGCGACGGCCACCCCCTATCAGCCGATCGGCTCGAAGGGTCAGGGCGGCTATGCCGAGCAGCGCCTGGAGTCCAACCGCTACGCCGTCAGCTTCTCGGGCAATTCGGTCACCTCGCGCGATCAGGTCGAGATGTCCCTGCTGCTGCGCTCGGCCGAACTGACGGTCGAGAACGGCTACGACTGGTTCGCCACCGTCACCCGCGCCACCGACCGCGACACCCGGTTCTACACCACGCCGGATCCCTTCTACTACGATCGCTACGGTCCCTACTGGGGTCCGTCCTGGCGCTTCTACCAGCGCGGCTACTGGAGCACCTGGGATCCCTACTGGGGCCGGGACCGCGACATCCGCCAGGTCGACCGCTATGAGGCCACGGCCGAGATCGTCATGGGCCGCGGTCCCAAGCCCGCCGGCGACGTCAACGCCTTCGACGCCCGCGAGGTCATCAACAACCTCGGCCCGCGCGTGATGCGTCCCACCTCTTAAGCGGGCCGCTAACGCTCCCCGCGCGGCGGCTCGCTGCTTGAGCGGCGCTAGACATGACAACGCCCGCCTCCATCACCGGAGGCGGGCGCTGCTGCATCAGGCGCTTGGCTTCAGCCGATGCGCGGATTCTTCAGGCGGCGCTTGTTCGCGTGGGTCGCCGGGGCCGTGCCCAGGGCCTCTGGCACCTCGCCCTTGAAGTAGAAGCGCTGCCACGCCTCCTTGGCCGCGTCCGGATCGCCCGAGGCCAGGCGGGTGTTGAAATCGGTGCGCGAACGGTTCCAGGCCTCGAACTGCCCCTTCATGCCGGGATTGGACTCCAGCGAGCGGATCACCGGCTCGAACTGCTCCACCTTGCGGTGCTCGACCGGCAGGATGAAGCAGAAGGGCTCGCCCTTCTCGAACTTGACCCGGCCCGGCCGCGTGAAGATCCAGTTCATGGTGAAGGGGAAGGGCAGCCAGTCCGTCTCGATCAGGCCGCTCAGCGGCTGGATGCCGTCCTTGACGTGGTTGGGCGAGCCCTGCGCGATCAGCCCCCAGCCCGGCGGCGTGCGGAACAGATACTGCGGGTGCATGGTCAGCACCCCGCGCGAGAAGTGCGAAGTGACGAAATGGTCCAGCTCGGGCTGCGGCCGGTCCGGCGTGATCTTGATATCGGTCTGCGACGGCCCGCCGTTCCACTCGGCCGTGAAGCCGAAGGGACACAGGATCTCCCACCCCGTGGTGTTGGCCATGGTCAGCGGCAGACAGCGATAAGGGTGACGGCTGGCGAAGGCGTCCATCCAGTTGCGCGACTGGCGGCCCGGCACCAGGTCGCACGGACGCGCATTCATCGGATAGCATTCCAGTTCCAAGACGCGGCTCCCAAGCTTGACGAATAAGGCGGCGACCCTGAGGGTCGGCTTCCTCCCCTATCGCCCTCGCCGCCCGCCCGACAAGACCGAGATGACCGCCATCGCCGCCGATCCCGCCTCCGACATCCTGCACGAGCCCGCGTATGACCGCGCCCGCCTGCTGGCCTGGATGGCCGAGCACGGCATCGAACAGACCACCCACGACCACCCCGCCGTCTTCCGCGTCGAGGAAGGCCTGGACCTCAAGGCCGACCTGCCGGGCCTGCACACCAAGAACCTGTTCCTCAAGGACAAGAAGGGTCGCCTGTGGCTGATCTCGGCCGCCCAGGACACGGTCATCGACCTGAAGCGCGCCCATCGCGCCATGGGTTCGGACCGCCTGTCCTTCGGCAATGAGACCCTGCTGTGGGAAACGCTCGGCGTACGTCCCGGCTCGGTCACGGCCCTGGGCCTGATCAATGATGCGGACCGCCGCGTGACCTTCGTGCTGGACCGACGCCTGTGGGAGGAGGCCGTCGTCAACTTCCACCCCCTGGCCAACACCGCCACCACCGCCCTGAGCCAGGACAGCTTCCGCCGCGTGCTGGCCTTGCTGGACCGCGAGCCGATCGTGGTGGACTTCGACGCGCTAGACTGAACGGCGACTTCGCAGACTGTAGGCTATGTCTGGAAGCGACCCCTAGCGGACCTCGGGTTCGACGACACCTAAGCTGACGAGGTCGCTGTAATTGGGCGGATCGCAATCGACCCCAACCCACAGGTCATCTTGGTCGCCGACGAAGTCTTTGCCGCCCGTCCCCACCCAGAAGCAGCCGTTGGTCGTTTGATGTTTGACCCCGACAACCCGCCGATGTTCGTCGTCAGGCAAGGTGAAAAGTTCAACCGACGTGAGGGTCGAGCCGATCAGACCAATCCAAAGATCGCCAGCAGCCTGAATGCGATCCAGTGAATGCGCGACCCATGCAGCATCCTGTGCTGTCGCCAGAACGAAACGGTCCTCCACCTGCTGCCAAGAAAGGTTGATGGCATCCTGGCTGGCAAAGCGGACAAACGCTGCACCGGAAAACGAATACGACGCCATTTGCAGTTCTGAGGCGAGTTGCGGTGTATCGGCGGTGATCGGCATCCAAACCAAACCCACGATTTCCTTCCCCAAGACCGGGCGGTAGATTTCTGTCCAATCTGTCATGCCGTCAGAGAGCATGGCCCACGTCCGCTTTCCACCTTAACCGAACTTCGCTCAACGCCCCGTTTCGAACCGTCAGAGCCGAACCACTTCAGTGGGACCATCAGCGTTGACCCACCAAGCCATGGCAAACTCAAGAGCCTCTTCGAGCGTCTCGCCGGGGTGACTTGAGGTCGTAATAAATCGGGCATCGTCCGTGCCGTCGCCAACGATAAGCCTGTCGATTTCATCTTCGATCCGTTCGCATCCCTCGCCCTGAACTGCGATCAAGGACACGTTTCGAGTGATGCATTGCTCCACAAATGCAGCGAGCGTCGCCTCGTCGGAGATAGGCAGCGCCAACACGAATTTGGGCTCGACGATCATAGACGGAGGCTACTCGTACTCATGTCCGCTTTCCACCCTTGGCAGCCCCCAACCGCTTCCGCCTGTGAACCGCCCGCCCAGGAAAGTCCCGTTTCCCGGAATCGCCCTGTCTAAGGGGCGCGCCGAGGCGTAATATCGCCGTTCTCGACTTCATCACGCGCGCCTGTGCGGCGGACGTTCATCGCGTCAGGCCCTGAAAGGGGACGGTGCATGAGACTGTTCTGGAAAGCCTTCGCCGTGGGCGGAGCGGGTCTGGTTCTGGCCGGGCCGATGACCGCCCTCCCCGCGTCCGACGCCGCAACGGCGCTGCGCCTCGAGCGCCTGTTCGGCGGCGTCTGCGGGTCGGGTTCCGGCGGCGGCGCCCTGGCCCGCAGCCTGCT
>DJDA01000056.1:9616-10046 GCA_002430835.1 Brevundimonas sp. UBA5936 | reverse complement strand
CCGGGCGCCGGGCTAGGCCGATTCCGGCGCGGCGACCTGATCCACCGCCTGCTGGAGCGCCTGCCCGATCTGCCGTCGCCCGACCGCCCCGACGCCGCGCACCGGATGCTGGCGCGCGAGCGCGACCTGACCGAGGACCAGCGCGCCGAGATGATCGCCGCCGCCTTCGGCGTGCTGGACGACGCCCGCTTCGCCCCCGTCTTCGGCCCCGGCAGCCGCGCCGAGGTCGCCCTGACCGGGACCGCGCCCGACTTGCCGTCCGGCGTGTCCATCTCGGGCCGCATCGACCGGCTGGTGGTCACGCCCGAGCGGGTGTTGGTGGTGGATTTCAAGTCCAACCGCCCGGCGCCCGATCAGGTGGAGAACGCCGATCCTGCCTATATTCTGCAGATGGCCATCTACGCCGCCATCCTGCGCCGCCTCTATCCCG
>DJDA01000056.1:0-9461 GCA_002430835.1 Brevundimonas sp. UBA5936 | reverse complement strand
CGACCGCGTCGCGAGCGTAGCGCCCTAAAGGAGATCATTCATGGCGACTGTGAAAGTCACCGACGACAGCTTCGACGCCGACGTCCTGAAGTCCTCGACCCCCGTCCTGGTGGACTTCTGGGCCGAGTGGTGCGGTCCCTGCAAGCAGATCGGCCCGGCGCTGGAGCAGATCGCCGACGAACTGGCGGGCAAGGTCACCGTCGCCAAGGTCAACATCGACGACAGCCCCATGGTCCCGTCCAAGATGGGCGTGAAGGGCATTCCGACCCTGATGCTGTTCAAGGACGGTCAGATGACCTCGATGAAGGTCGGCGCCATGCCCAAGGGCAAGATCGTCGAATGGCTGGCCGAAGCCGGCGTGAAGGCGGACTGACACGTGACATTCTCCCTCCCCTTCATGGGGAGGGTGGCTGAGCCCGCAGGGCGAAGTCGGGTGGGGGCGGCGTTTCGAAAGAGGTGCCGCCTTTTCCTTTGCTCGCTTTGCCCAAGCCCTCCCCACCCGGTCGCTACGCGACCACCCTCCCCGGGACGGGGAGGGAGAGGCGCGACGTTTGCTTCAGACCGGCCAGGTCTCGCGGCTAGCGCCCAGCACCTCGCCCGCCAGATAGAGGGAGCCGCAGATGACCACCCGTCCGGCGCCCAGGGCCAGGGCGCGATCCAGCGCGGCGTCCACCGATCCCGTCGCCATGGCGCCGAAGCCGCGTCCCTGCGCGACGGCGGCCAGAGCCTCCGGCTCAGCGGCCGTACCCTCGAAGCCGACGGTGAAGACCTGGGCGTCGATCCCCTTCAGCGCCTCGAAGAAACCGCCCGCATCCTTGTTGGCCAACATGCCGACGATCAGGGCCGTCGGGCGCGGCGCGCGCGCCTGGCGGTCGGACAGGGCGCGAGCCAGGGCGCGGGCGGCGTGGGGGTTGTGCCCGCCGTCCAGCCACAGTTCGGCGTCGGCCTTCTGAGCCTTCTCAGCATAGGCGCCGGCGGTCAGCCGCTGCATCCGCGCAGGCCAGCGCACGGCTTTCAGCCCCTCGGCGATGGCGGCCTCGGGCAGGTCCAGCTCCAGCGCGGCGGCGATGGCCACGCCCGCATTGTCGAACTGGTGCGCGCCGGCCAGGGCGGGCGCAGGCAGGTCGAGGAACCGCTCCTGATCCTGATAGACCAGGCCCCCGCGCTCGGCCCAGGCGTCGAAATCCACGCCCATGACGGTCAGGGGCGAGCCGACCTCGGCTGCGCGGCGCGCGATCACGGCCATGGCCGCTTCGGACTGGCGCGCCACGACGCCGCGTGCGCCCGCCTTGAGAATGCCCGCCTTCTCGCCCGCCACGCCCTCGATGGTCGTGCCCAGAAACTCGGCGTGGTCCAGATCGACGGGGGTGATGACGCTGAGCAGGGGTCGGGCGATGACGTTGGTGGCGTCCAGCGATCCGCCGAGGCCCACCTCGATGATGGCCAGATCAGCGGGCGTCTCGCTCATGGCCAGAAGGCCCGCCGCCGTAGTGCTCTCAAATACGGTGGCCTCGCCGCCGGTCTGGACCATCGCCGCCTCGACCCGGTCGAGGATGGCGTTCAGCGCCTCATCGGTGATCAGCGTCCCGGCCAGCCGGATACGCTCGTTGAAGCGCACCAGATGCGGCGAGGTATAGGCGTGGACGCGCAGGCCCGCAGATTCAGCAATGGCCCGGATCAGGGCGACCGTTGAGCCCTTGCCGTTGGTGCCCGCGACATGGACCACCGGCGGCAGTTTGTCCTGCGGATTCCCGAGCGCGGCGCACAAGGCCCGCATCCGATCCAGCGACAGGTCGATGCGCTGGGGATGCCGGGCGCGCAGGCGTTCCGAGATCGGGTCCATGGCAAAAGCCTGCGGTTAGGCAGCCTTCTTCTGGGCCGCGCCGCCCATCAGCATGGACAGGATCAGGCCCAGCGTCGTCGGCAGGTCGCCGCGCGACACCACCTTGTCGACCATGCCCTTGTCCTTGAGGTATTCGGCGCGCTGGAAGCCCGGCGGCAGTTTCTCGCGGATGGTGGTCTCGATCACGCGCGGACCGGCGAAGCCGATCAGGGCGCCCGGCTCGGCCAGGTGAACGTCGCCCAGCATGGCGTAGGAGGCCGTGACCCCGCCCGTGGTCGGGTCGGTCAGCACCACGACGTAGGGCAGCTTGGCCGCCTTCACCTCCTGCACCGCCAGGGTGGTGCGGGCCATCTGCATCAGGCTGAGGGCGCCTTCCTGCATCCGCGCCCCGCCGGCGGCGGTGTAGCAGACCAGGGGAACGTTGCGCTTCACCGCTTCACGCGCGGCGGCGATGAAGGCCTCGCCCGCCGCCATGCCCAGCGACCCGCCCATGAAGGTGAAGTCCTGCACGATGACCACGGCGGGGGCGCCGCCGATACGGCCGTAGCCGATGGCCATGGTGTCCTTGCGGCCCGCCGCCTTGCGCGCCGCCGACAGGCGGTCGCGATAGGGCTTGCCGTCCGAGAACTTGAGCGGGTCTTCCGGCACGTCCGGCGTGTCGATGCTCTCGAACAGGCCGTCGTCGAAGGTGGCCTTCAGGCGCGTCGGCGCATTGATCCGCATGTGACGGCCCGACGGCGTGACCCACAGGGCCGCCTCCAGATCCGAGCGGAACAGCATCTCGCCCGTGTCGGGATCCTTGACCCACAGATTGTCCGGGGTGTCGCGCGGGCTGACGATCTTGCGCACGCCGGGCGCGAAACGCGACAGCCAGCCGCCGCGAGCCTTGTTCTCGGGATTTTTATCGACCATGGGCGGGGCCTTTAAACGGTTTCCGTCACGGAAGCACTAATTCTCGCCGTCTTCACAGCATCGGCCAGGGCCTTCACCTTGGCCAGAACGCGGGGAACGGCAGGTTCGTTCGCCTCGAGCGCGGCCGCCACCTCATCGACGAAGACCGAGCCGGCGACCACGGCGTCGGCGACACGGGCGATCTCGGCGGCGCGTTGCGGCGTCTTCACGCCGAAGCCGACAGCGACAGGCAGGTTCGCCGCGCGGCGCACGCGCTCGACGGCGGGCGCCACATCGGCGGCCACAGCCTCCTTCACCCCCGTCACCCCGGCGACCGAGACATAGTAGACGAAGCCCGAGGTGCCCTCGGCGATGACCTTCAGCCGCGCGTCGTCGGACGTCGGCGTGGCCAGGCGGATCAGCGACAGATCGGCGGCCTTCAGCGCGGCGAGCAGGGGGGCCGCCTCTTCCGGCGGGCAGTCGACGACAATGATGCCGTCCACCCCGGCCTCGGCCGCATCGCGGGCGAAGACCTCATAGCCGTAGGATTCCACCGGGTTCAGATAGCCCATCAGGATCAACGGCGTGTCCTGATCGCCCTTGCGGAAGTCCGCGACCAGATCGAGCGTGCCGCGCAGGGTCATCCCCGCCTTCAGCCCGCGCAGGGCGGCGCGCTGGATCGGCGGCCCCTCGGCCATGGGGTCGGAGAAGGCCAGACCCAGTTCGATCAGATCCGCCCCGGCGGCGGGCAGACCCTTCAGGATCTGAAACGCCTCATCGCGGCTGGGATCGCCGGTCATGACATAGGGAACGAAGCCGGCCCGGCCCTCGGCCTTCAGCTTGGCGAAGCGGGCGTCGATGCGTGCGGTCGTCACTGCGCCGAACCTCCCGAAGGCGTTGTCGGAGCGGCGGGCGTCGCCGTGCAGACGTCGCCCGGAATGACGGCGAAGCCCAGATAGCCCGGCGCGGTCGCCTCGGCGGGCTTGGTCTCGTCGTAGAAGGCGACCATCTGCAGGCCGTCGCAGCCGCCGCCGTCGCGGCGACGCACGAAGATGACGCGGTTGTCGTCGCCGTCGGCCGCCAGCCAGTTCAGGGTGGCCAGATGCTCGGTATAGGCGTCGGCCAGGGCGCCGATCTGATCCAGTTGCGCCGTCACGCAGAAGGCCGCCGTGCGCAACAGACCGCCGCAGTCAGCCGCCTCCGTCGCCGGCGGCAGGACCGGCATTCCCGTGGCCGCCGGGCCGGGCGGAATGGTCGGCGCGGTCTGCACGGGCGCCTGGCCAGAAGACGTCTGGGGCGCCGGAGCCGCCGTGTTCTGCGCCAAGGTCAGGGTCGGTGAAACAGCCGCCGCAATGGCGGCGATCAGCAGGGTATTCATCATCACAGCTCCACGCCCAGGTGCTGGGCCACGGTGTTGATATCCTTGTCGCCCCGGCCCGACAGGACGATCACCAGATCGCCGTCCTTGCCGATCTGCTTGGCGACCTCGCCCGCACGCGCCAGGGCATGCGAGGATTCCAGCGCCGGGATAATGCCTTCCAGCTTGCACAGCGCCTGGAACGCCTCCAGCGCCTCATCGTCGGTCGCCGACAGATATTCGGCGCGGCCCAGATCGTGCAGCCAGGCGTGCTCCGGCCCGATGCCCGGATAGTCGAGGCCCGCCGAGATGGAGTGACCCTCCAGAATCTGGCCGTCCGCATCCTGCAACAGATAGGTGCGGTTGCCGTGCAGCACGCCCGAGCGCCCGCCCTTCAGGCTGGCGGCGTGGGCGGGGGTGTCCAGGCCGTGGCCCGCCGCCTCAACCCCGATCAGGCGCACGCTCTCGTCCTGAATGAAGGGGTGCATGGCGCCGATGGCGTTCGATCCGCCGCCGATGCAGGCCATGACGGCGTCAGGCAGACGGCCGATCTGGCGCTGGCTCTGGGCTTTGATCTCCTTGCCGATCACCGACTGGAAATCGCGCACCATGGCCGGATAGGGGGCCGGGCCCGCCGCCGTGCCGATGATGTAATAGGTGTCGGCGACATTGGTGACCCAGTCGCGCATCGCCTCGTTCATGGCGTCCTTCAGCGTCGCCGCACCGGCCGTCACCGGGTTCAGCTCGGCCCCCAGCAGCTTCATGCGGAAGACGTTCGGCTGCTGCCGGGCCACGTCGACGGCGCCCATGTAGACGGTGCAGGGCAGGCCGAAGCGGGCGCAGACGGTGGCCGAGGCGACCCCGTGCTGACCGGCGCCGGTCTCGGCGATGATGCGCGTCTTGCCCATGCGGCGGGCCAGCAGGATCTGGCCCATGCAGTTGTTGATCTTGTGCGCGCCCGTGTGGTTCAGGTCTTCGCGCTTCAGCCAGATTTTGGCGCCGCCGAAATGCTCGGTCAGCCGTTCGGCGAAATAGAGCGGGCTGGCGCGGCCGACGTAATGCTCCAGATAGCCGTCGAGCTCGGCCTGGAAGCTGGGATCCGCCTTGGCCGCCGCATAGGCCGCCTCCAGCTCATGGATCAGCGGCATCAGGGTCTCGGGCACGAAACGACCGCCATAGGGGCCGAAACGCCCCTCGGCGTCAGGCCAGGCGTAGGAATTCGAGAGAGCGTTCACGGTCTGGGGCACAACGTAAAGTCTTCAGGGAGGAAGGCGACGAAATCAGGACCGCGATGCGGCGTCCAGAAAAGCTTTGATCAGGGCCCGGTCCTTAACACCCGGCGCGCTTTCGACGCCAGAGGAGACATCAACCATCGGCGCCCCCGAAATCCGCACCGCCTCGGAAACATTTTGCGGGTCCAGCCCGCCCGCGAGGAACCAGTTTGCCGCAAGCGCCCGGTTCTGCATCAGCCTCCAGTCGAACGAGGCCCCCACCCCGCCGGGCAGGTCGGAGCCTTTCGGCGGCCTGGCGTCGAACAGCAGATGATCGGCGACGCCGGTCCAGTCGGCGACGCTCGCAAAGTCCGCCTCGTCCCGGATCGACAGGGCCTTGATGATCCCCGCCCCCGTCAGCCGTCGCGCCTCGGCCGCGCGCGCAGGCGTCTCATGGCCGTGCAACTGGATCAGATCGGGCCGCAGGATCAGGGCGACCTCGCTCAGCAGGGCGTCGTCGGGATCGACCAGCACGGCGACCACCTTCGCTTTTCCGCGCGCCCGGTCGAACAGGGTCGCAGCGTGCAGCGGCGGGATGTGGCGCGGGCTCTTGGGAAACACCACCGCCCCGACAAAGGCCGCCCCGCCCTGAAGCGCCGCATCCAGCGTATCCGGCGTCGTCAGGCCGCAGATCTTGGTCAGTGTCATGAGTTAGGCAGGTGCGCGAGCATGAGGAAGAGGTCAAGCACGCCCTTCTTCTCCCGCTCACCCCGGCGGACGCCGGGGCCCAGTTCTTTGGCGGCAAACGGGGCGCGTGAGGCTCTCACTGAATCCCGGCGTCCGCCGGGATGAGCGGAGTTTAAGAGACGAAGATCGATGCGATCTCGTCCTCGGTCAGCAGCCGCCATTCGCCCGGCGCCAGATCATCCGGCAGCATCAGCCCGCCCAGCCGCTCGCGATGCAGGGCCTCGACGTGATTGCCCGCCGCCGCGAACATCCGGCGCACCTGATGATAGCGGCCCTCCGTCACCGTCAGCAGGGCCTCGGTCGGCGAGACGACCTCCAGCACGGCGGGCGCCAGCGGCTTGTCCTCGCCCTCCAGCACCAGTTCGCCCGAGGCGAACAGCGCCCCTTCCGTCCCGTTCAGCGGCCGCGCCAGCGTCGCGCGATAGACCTTGGCCACATGGCGCTTGGGCGAGATCACCCGGTGCAGCAGGTCACCGTCGTCGGTCAGCAGCAGCAGGCCGCTCGTCTGCTTGTCCAACCGCCCGATGGTCGAGATCGCCGGGTCGCGCCGCCGCCAGCGGTCGGGCAGGACGTCATAGACCAGCGCCCCGTCCTCCTTGTGCGAACAGGTCATGCCCCGCGGCTTGTTCAGCAGGACGACCAGGCCGGCCACAGGGTCCAGCGGCTCGCCGTCGATCTCCATCCGGCTCGGCAGATCAGGCGTCACCGGAATGCGCTTCGACACGTCGGTCAGATCGGCGCCGTCCAGCACGATGCCGCCCGCCTTGCCCAGCCGCGCCATCTCGGCCCGCGAGCCATAGCCCATCGAGCCCAGCAGCTTGTCCACGCGGGACGTTGGAATCTTCTTGCTCATGCCCTGTCGCCCTTCGGGCCGCTTGAGGGCGGGATCACTTCACCGCCTCGAAAACCTTGTAGCCGCCCTGATCGACCACCATCCGCACGCGCTTGAAGGCGGCGTCCAGTTCGGCCTCATAGGGCAGGTGACGGTTGGCGACGATCCAGGCGGTTCCGCCCTTCTTCAGCATCTCGGCCGCCTTGCGAATGAAGGCCTGGCCCAGCCGTCGGTCCTCGTCTCCGCCGTCATGGAAGGGCGGATTGCTGACGATGAAATTCAGGTCGCCTGTCCCCTCCAGCGTCCGCACGTCGGCCCAGTCGAAGCCGGCCCGCGCGTCGTCGACATTGCGCTTCGCCGCCTCGACCGCGCGCCGGTCGATGTCGATCAGCCGCAGGGCCGTCACGGCGGGCGAGCGCAGCACCACCGTCGACAGCGCCCCGAAGCCGCAGCCCAGATCGGCGCCTGGCCCCTTCAGCGGCGGCAGCACCTGCGCCAGCAGCGCCGTGCCCGGATCGATACGGTCCCAGGCGAAGACCCCCGGCTGAGACCAGGCCTCCAGCCCCGGAACCACGCGCGGCGCGCCCGCCTCGATCGCCGCGTCCAGCCCCTCGGCCGCCTCGGGCCGAATGACGATGCAGCGGCGATGGTGGGCCTTGGCCGTCTCGGCGACCTCAAGGCCGAAGCCCTTCAGCTCCTTGCCCAGACGCGATCCGCCCTTGTCCTTGGGCGCCATGACGTCCAACCGACCGCCGGGCTTCAGCGCCTTCAGCGCCAGCGCCAGCGTATAGCGCCGCTCCACCGCGCCGGGCGGGGCGTACAGCATCACCCCGTCAACCGATCCGGGCGCGACCGCCTCCAGCGCCGTCGAGCCGGGGATCAGGGGCGAGGTCTGCGTCGCCGTCGAGGGCGGATCGAACACCGCCGGCGGGCGGCCGTAGAGAAGCATGGTCATGCGCTGCCTATAGTCCTTTCTCCCACAAACGGTGAAGGGTTCGCGGGTGACACCCCCGGCCGAATACGGCACAACGGCCGCCATGTTGGACTTCCCCCCGCCCGCTGACTTCTCGCCCACCCTGGACGAGGCGCGGACCCTGCTGGAGCGGGTGTGGGGCCATGCCGATTTTCGCGGTCTGCAAGCCTCGGTGATCCAGGAAGTCCTGGCCGGGCGCGACGTGCTGGCCGTACTGCCGACCGGCGGCGGCAAGAGCGTCTGCTATCAGGTGCCCGCCATCCTGCGCGAGGGCGTGGGGCTGGTCGTCTCGCCGCTGATCGCCCTGATGACCGATCAGGTCGAGGCGCTGAAGCAGCAGGGCGTGGCCGCCGCCCGGCTGGATTCCGGCCTGACCATGGACGAGCGTTCCGCCGTCTGGCGTGCGGCGCGGTCGGGCGAGCTGGATCTGCTGTATGTTTCGCCCGAAGGACTGGCGTCGGGGTCCATGCTGGAGCGTCTGGCCGAACTGCCCATCAGCCTGATCGCCATCGACGAGGCGCACTGCGTCAGTCAGTGGGGCCACGACTTCCGTCCCGATTATCGCACCCTGGGACGCCTCGCCGAAATCTTCCCGCGTGTGCCCCGCATCGCCGTCACCGCCACCGCCGACGCCCGCACGCGCGACGACATTCTGGCCTCGCTGAAGTTGGGCGAGGCCCGCGTCTTCGTCGACAGCTTCGCCCGCCCGAACCTGCAGCTGACCGCCGAGCGCAAGGTCAACGGCTCGCGCGCCCGCACCGACGCCCGCGTGGTCGAACTGGTGCGCGAACGGCGCGGCCGCTCGGGCGTGGTCTATTGCGGCAGCCGCGACGGCTGCGAGCGGGTGGCCGACGCGCTGCGCGACGCCGGGACCAACGCCATCGCCTATCACGCCGGCTTTGACGCCCGCGAGCGCGACCGGCGGCTGGAGCGCTTCCTGGCCGAGGACGGGACCGTCATGGTCGCCACCATCGCCTTCGGCATGGGGGTGGACAAGCCGGACGTGCGCTTCGTCATCCACGCCGACCCGCCCGGTTCGCTGGAAGCCTATTGGCAGGAGATCGGCCGCGCCGGGCGCGACGGCGAGCCGGCCGAGGGCATTACCCTTTACGGCCCGTCGGACATCGCCTGGTCCCTGCGTCGCCTCGACAGCCGCCCGATGGCCGAAGAGGTCAAACAGGTCCAGACCCGCAAGGTGCGCCAGCTGTTCGCCATGCTGGACGGCGCGACCTGCCGCCCGCAATCGGTGCGCCGCTATTTCGGCGAGCAGGACGCCGAGCCGTGCGGCGTCTGCGACGTCTGCGGCGATCCGCCCGCCACCTTCGACGCCCTGGTCCCGGCGCAGAAGGCCCTGGCGGCGGTGCAGCGGCTGGGCGAACGCTTCGGTCGCACGCGCGTCATCGACCACCTGACCGGCCGGACCAAGGACGTCAAGCCGTGGGAGGCGGGGCTGTCGACCTGGGGCGTGGGGGCCGATCTGTCGCTGGTCGGCTGGCGCGACGTCATCGACCATCTGATGTTCGAGGGTCTGCTGGTCGAGGATCCCAACGACGGCAAGCCTCTGGTTCGCCTGGGCGATCCGCAGGCCGTGCGCGCCGTCTATCGCG